>NZ_JSYI01000080.1:0-30673 GCF_001023515.1 Diaphorobacter sp. J5-51
GGCGTTCAGACTCTACCGCGCTGGTCTGGTTTAAAGATACAAGCGGCCAGCCGGCGTCAGGCCAACGGCAGAGCCGGCGCTGCCGGGTGCTGCGCCGCGTCCTTGTGCGCCTGCTTGGCCTGATACATGCGCTGGTCGGCGCAGCGCATCAGCTCCGTCAGCGTGGGGCCGTCCTGCGGGCTGTGCGCAACGCCCGTGCTGCCGCCCACGCACAGTTCCTGGTGCTGGAAGTACACCGGCTGGCAGATAGCCAGCTCCAGATGCTTGACCAGCGCCGTCAGGGCGTCGCCCGCGGGCGCGTGGGCCAGCATGACCACGAACTCGTCACCGCCCAGCCGGGCCACGATGTCGCCGGACCGCGTGTGCGTCTGCAGCCGTGTGGCAACGGCGCGCAGCACCTCGTCGCCGGCGTCATGGCCATAGGTGTCGTTGATGGGTTTGAAGCGGTCCAGGTCGAGCAGCAGCAGGGCGTGCGTGCCCCCTTCCGACAGCAGTTGCGTTGCGCCCTGGGTCAGCCCCATGCGGTTGGTCAGGCCCGTGAGAGGGTCGGTGGTCGCGGCCTTGGCCAGATGGTCCGCGCGCAGCCGCAGGGCGATCTGGGAGGCGTTCAGGCTGTCGATGCGGGTGCTCAACGCAACGGCGAACACCACCATCTCGGCCGCCACGCCGATCTGCAGGCCGTTGGCGAGCATGAAGGGCGCGTCGATCACCTTCCAGTTGCTCAGCACCACGCCGGCCACCGTGACGAACAGCAGCGCCTGCGCGCCCAGGTACCAGCGCGCGGGCGTGAAGCCCCGGCGCAGCACCAGAATGGCCGCGAGCGACGCGGCCGCGATGCCGGCGCTGGCCAGCAGTTCGTTCTGCGTCTGGGCGATGGCAAATTGCCCGAGCCCGCCGAGCACGGCGGTGAGCGCCGCCAGCAGGCCGATTGCCACCAGCACTCCGTCCATCAAGGGCGTCTGCCGGGTGTCCAGGAAACTGCGCGTGAACAGCGCGCCGAAGAACAGCCACAGGCTGGGCAATACGAAATAGCTGCGCTCCTGCCACCACGGCGCGTCGCCCCACAGGTAATGGGCCGTGTGGCCGTTGAAGGTGGCCAGCGTCAACAGCGCGAAGATGCACTGGCCGACGTGGAAGGTGTACGTGGTGTCCCGAAAGATGCCCACGAGCGTGAGGTTGTAGACCAGCAGTGCGATCAGGATGCCGTAGCAGATGCCGTCGAACAGCCGCTTGTGCTGGCGCCATTGCAGGTATTCGGCCGTGTCCCAGACGGACAGGTCGAAGGACGGCGCCGTCTCGCTGTACAGCCGGGCGTAGACCGTGTAGGTGCCCGGGCCCGGGGGCTGCAGGCGCATGAGGTAGCGCTCGCTGCCCAGGGGCCGCGTGGCGAAGGGCTGCGCCAGGCCCGTATGCACTGGCGGCGCAAGCGCCGTGCCCGACGCATCGAACGGGCCGTAGAACCGCACGTCCTGCAAAGACGTGGTCTGGGTGGCCAGCACCCAGTCGCCGCTGGCCGCGCGCTGCTCCAGGACCACTTTGAACCAGTGGTAGGCCGGTGTGGCCCCGCGCAGCGGCATGCGGGGGGGCGGGCCGAAGCGCGCGTCGGTAGCCGCTGCGCGCACATCGTCGATGGTGAGGGTGCCCAGGTCGTCCACGAGCCAAAAAAGCTGGCCGGTGCTTCCCAGCGATAGGCCCTTGCGGTGATCGTCCAGCACCGCAGGGGCGCCACCGGCCCAGGCCAGTTTGCCGACGAGAAGCCACAAGAGCAGGCAGGCGCGAAGCAGGTTCATGGACAATGGATGGCAGCTATCACGCTGTAACCCCGCCTGGGGCTTGTGGCTGCGCCGAGGCACTCCGCATCCGTGCGTGCGCTTCGCCGTCCCAGGCCCCGCATTGCCCTGTTATGCACGCATTACCTGAAAGCACCCAGCGGGTGGCTGCCGAGTTGCAGCGCCTGCGCCACCCCCACGCGCCGCGCATGCTTGACGACGCCGCGCGCACCGCGCAGCAGGCGGCTGACGGGCTGGGCGTGGCGCTGGGGCAGATCGCCAAGAGCATCATCTTCCGGCGCAAGAGCGATGACGCAGCCGTGCTGGTGGTTACCTCCGGTGACCGGCGCGTGGACGAGAAGAAGGTCGACGCCCTCGTGGGCAAGACGGGCCGCGCCGACGCGGAATTCGTCAAGGCCAAGACCGGATTCGCCATCGGCGGCGTCTCGCCCGTGGCCCATTCCACCGCGCCTGTCACCCTCATCGACCGCGAGCTGTTCCGCTTCGATGTGATTTGGGCTGCCGCCGGCCATCCCCACGGCGTGTTCCAGTTGAGCCCGCACGATCTGCAGCGGCTCACCGGTGCCCCGGTGGCCGACGTGGTGCAGGAGGTCAGCGCATGAGCGACGCCGCAGTGAATGCTTCTGAATTGATAGCTGCTCGCGCTGGTGAAATAAGCGCTAGAGGCCAATTTGGCTTAAATTCCCAGGAGCCGGTTCCGTCGCCCTGTGTGTCGGTCTGCCGCATGACGGCCGACCGCAGCCATTGCGAGGGGTGCTTCCGTACGATCGACGAGATCCGCGCCTGGTCGCAAGCCGATGGCGCCGCGCGCCGCGCGATCTGGACCGCCGCATTGCAACGCGCGGGGGTGGACCTTCCCGAAGAGCTGGAGCCACTGGCATGAAGCACATCACGTTCTACCTGGATTTCGTCTCGCCGTACGCGTGGCTGGCCTTCGAGCGGCTGCCGCAGGTACTGGAGGGGCTGAACTACCACCTGCACTACAAGCCGGTGTTGTTGGGCGCGCTGCTGCAGCAGCATGCCAACCCCGGGCCGGCCGGCGTGCCGCCCAAGCGCGACTGGACGTACCGGCACGCCACCTGGCTGGGCCATGCGCTGGGCTGCGGTCTGGACATGCCGGCGCGCCACCCCTTCAATCCGCTGCCGTTGCTGCGCCAGGCGCTGGCGTGCAGCGACGATGGCACGGTCAACCGCTATGTCGCCGGCACCGTGCTGCGGCATGTCTGGCTGGGCGGGCAGGATGCGCTGGACCCCGCGCGCCTGGACGTGCTGGCGCAGGCCCTGGCAGAGCAGTTGCGGCCCGACGCCGAAGGCGCGGGCGCCCTGCCCAAGGCCCTGCTGCGCGCGAACACGGACGAGGCGTCGGCCCGTGGCGTGTTTGGCGTGCCGGCCTTTGAGGTGGAGGGGCGCCTGTTCTGGGGGCTCGACAGCCTGCCCATGTTGCGCGCCTACCTGGACGGCGACGCGTGGTTTGATGGGCCGGCATGGGATGCGGCCCCCGCGGTGCCATCGGGCCTGCCTTCCGTGCGCTGAAGCGCATTCCTCGGCGGCGGCCGACGGGGCCGCGGCAGGCGTTCCAAGGCGCCGCAGACAGCGTTCTGCGGCGCCTTTTTGCATGGGGCCGTGCCCAGCACTGTGCGGCGGGTATGGGTTTGTCATGCGTCAAGGGTTTGTCCTAGGGAGGGCAAACCCTGGCGAAAAACTGCGGGGTTACCCGTGTCTGGTGCCGTGCGCGGGACTCACCGCAGCCTCGCGCAGTCCAATTTTTCGCATCAAGAAAAACGATCTGCGGGTTGCCACGGAGTTTGTCAGATGGCCGTAAGACTGGGGTGGCGGCAGCGTTTGGCGCATGTCAGCTTTCGGTCAGATGGCGGCCCGATATTGCGTCGCAAGCACCGCAGAGTGCTTCAGATCGTCGGTTTTTCGCGCTTTCTTACGCGCATTTTCGATTCCATCCCAATAAGCAGGAGACAGCATTCATGGCTACCAGCACTGCATACGCCGGCCGCCCCGGCGCTGCCGCCCGACCGATGTCGGCGGAAGAAAAGAAGGTGATCTTCGCCTCGTCCCTCGGCACCGTGTTCGAGTGGTACGACTTCTACCTCTACGGCTCGCTGGCGGCCATCATCGCCAAGCAATTCTTCAGCGGCCTGGATGCCGGTGCCGCCTTCATCTTCGCGCTGCTGGCCTTTGCCGCGGGCTTCCTGGTGCGCCCCTTCGGCGCGCTGGTGTTCGGCCGCCTGGGCGACATGATCGGCCGCAAGTACACCTTCCTGGTGACCATCCTGATCATGGGCGTGTCCACGTTCATCGTGGGTATCCTGCCCAACTACGCCAGCATCGGCATCGCGGCACCGGTCATCCTGATCACGCTGCGCATGCTGCAAGGCCTGGCGCTGGGCGGTGAATACGGTGGTGCGGCGACCTACGTGGCCGAACACGCGCCACACGGCCGCCGCGGCGCCTACACGTCGTGGATCCAGACCACCGCAACGCTGGGCCTGTTCCTGTCGCTGCTGGTGATTCTGGGCACCCGCACCATACTGGGCGAGCCCGTGTTCAATGACTGGGGCTGGCGCATCCCGTTCATCGTGTCCATCCTGCTGCTGGCCATCTCCGTGTGGATCCGTTTGTCGCTGTCGGAGTCGCCGGCCTTCCAGAAGATGAAGGCCGAGGGCAAGACCTCCAAGGCGCCGCTGTCCGAGTCCTTCGGTCAATGGAAGAACCTGAAGATCGTGATCCTGGCGCTGATCGGCCTGACGGCCGGCCAGGCCGTGGTGTGGTACACGGGCCAGTTCTATGCGCTGTTCTTCCTGATGCAGCAGCTCAAGGTGGATGCCGTCACGGCCAACCTGATGATCGCTGCCGCGCTGCTGATCGGCACCCCGTTCTTCGTGGTGTTCGGCTCGCTGTCCGACAAGATCGGCCGCAAGCCCATCATCATGCTGGGTTGCGTGCTGGCCGTGCTGACCTACTTCCCGGCCTTCAAGATGCTGACGGAAGCCGCCAACCCCGACCTGGCCAAGGCCCAGGCGACAGCGGGTGTCGTGGTGACCGCCGATCCCGCCACCTGCTCGTTCCAGGGCAACCCCGTGGCCCGCGAGATCGACTTCAAGAGCTCCTGCGACATCGCCAAGCGCTACCTGGTGCAGAACTCGGTGAGCTATGACAACGCCGCAGGCGCACCTGGCTCCCAGGCGGTGGTGAAGATCGGCGACAAAGTCGTTACGGCACCCAGCGGCACCGTGGTCAACCACAAGTTCGACGAGGCAAGCGTGAAGGCCATCGCCGCCTTCAAGAAGGAGATGGCCGAAGACCTGAAGCTCGCCGGCTACCCCTCCAAGGCCGATCCCGCCAAGATGAACAAGGTGATGATGATCGTCATCCTGACGTATCTGGTGATCCTGGTGACCATGGTCTACGGCCCCATCGCGGCCATGCTGGTGGAACTGTTCCCCACGCGCATCCGCTATACCTCCATGAGCCTGCCGTACCACATCGGCAATGGCTGGTTCGGCGGCCTGCTGCCCACGACATCGTTCGCCATCGTGGCGTCCACCGGCAATATGTATAACGGCCTGTGGTACCCCATCATCATCGCCGGCATGACGGCAGTGATCGGCACGCTGTTCATCCGCGAAACCAAGGACGTGGACATTTACGCCAACGACTGACCTCGTTCCGCTCTTTTGTCAGGGTTTTCCCTGACTAAGCCCTGCCGCCACACCTTTGCCTGTGCGAAAGTGTGGCGGCAATACGTCAGGGGTATTACAGGCGGGACTTTCCTCTGTGTTGGCCCAGATGGTTACACCTAGAATTTGCGCCGTAGCTGCACATTGTGCTAATCGGCTCCCTGCGGGCGGCGAGCTGTGCCTACCACAACTGATGGACACAAGCATTCAAGGAACTCAAATGCAAAAACCAAGTCGTTTGCTGCTCGCTACCCTGGCTCTGCTGGGTACTTCCGCTGTTTTCGCGCAAAGCAGCGTGACCCTGTACGGCCGCGTGAACACGTCGGTGGAACGCCAGAAGGTCGGCGGTACCAGCAACACCGTCATGCAGAACAACTCCTCGCGCTTCGGCTTCAAGGGCACTGAGGACCTGGGCGGCGGCCTGAAGGCCGGCTTCCAGCTGGAAAGCGGCTTCAACTCCGATACCGGCACGGGCTCGGGCTGGACCCACCCCACCACCGGCATGACTTTCGCCCGCCAGAGCGAAGTGAACCTGTCCGGCGGCTTCGGCATGATCCGCCTGGGCAACTTCACGCCCGAGTCGTACTACGCTACGGCCGACTACGTGAGCATGCACAACCATGACACGGGCACGTCTTCGGACGCTCTGTACTACGATCCCGTGTGGTTCGGCGGCCTGAGCACCACCAACAAGATCGGCTATCGCACGCCCAGCTTCGGTGGGCTGACGGTGGACGCTTCCGTCTCGTTGCATGAGAAAAACGCTGCCATTCCGCAAAAGAATGGCTATGACCTGGCTGCCAACTACAACATCGGCGCGCTGAACCTGGGCGCCGGCTACAGCCAAGTGGACAGCAATCGCCAGCTGGGCCTGCGCGCGTTGTACACCTTCGGCCAGTTCGTCGTGGGTGGCTACTACCAGCGTAACAAGGACGACAACCAGCTCCTCGCCACGGGCGCAGGCAACCGCAACAACTTCCGCCTGGCGGGCGCCTACATGATGGGTGCTTCCGAGTTCCACGTGAACGTGGGCCGCGCTGGCAAGTGGAGCGACATTGCCGACAGCTCCGCTACGCAGTGGACCCTGGGCTACAACTACAACTTCAGCAAGCGCACCAAGGTGTACGCTTTCTACACGAAGGTGGACAACAAGGCAGGTGCTACCTACATGACGGGCGCTGCTGGCCAGGACTTCAGCTCGCTGGCGCTGGGCGTTCGCCACAACTTCTGATGCACCGGCAGCGTAAGCTGCCTGCAATGCAAGCCTGATTCAATGGAGTCGGGCTTGCGATCAGACAGGCCTCACACGATGGTGTGAGGCTTTTTTATTGGTGCCGCCCTTTTCCGTCGACAACAATTTTCAGGAGATGAGCATGTGGAAGATCGTGGTGGGTTTCGTGGTGTTCGCAGTGATCATGCTGTTCGTGATCATGAAGGCAGGAGACCAGGTGGACATGAGCGGTGAAAAGCATGGGGTGGAAGCGACGCACGTGCCCGAGTCCGCAGCTGCTCCCGCATCCGGCGCCAGCGCAGCGCAGTGAACCGGCCCCACCCATCCAAAACGCGGAGCCAGGCTCCGCGTTTTGGATGGGGCGGTGGACTCCGCCGCCGTAGCGTTACGGCCCGCTCAGCGCTGGAATCGGCCGTCCGCTCCGATGATGGACAGGTCGGCGAAGTCCAGCCCCGAGTGTTCCTTTGCGCTGTAGGAAAGCTCCAAGCCCCCCAGGTCGAATTTGCTCAGGCTTTCCAGGGCCGCGTGCAGCCGTGCACGGTCCGGCTTGGGGCCGGCGCGGCGCAGGCCCTCGGCCAGCACCTTGGCGTTCACGAAGCCCTCGACCATGGCCGGAGTGAGTTCCTTCAGCCCCTGCGCCTTCGCCAATTCCAGGGCTTCCTTGATCACCGGGTAGTTCAGCGACCGCTCGGACGGAAAGACCTGCGTGACGATGACGCCGCGGGCCTGGTCGCCCAGCGCCTTGGTGAAGCCCCCCGACGCATTGTTTGACAGCGTGACGATCTGCCCGCCCACGCCGGCCGCGCGCAGTGCCTTGATGCCGTCCACGACCGCCGCGCCGGTGCCGATGAAGATGACGGCCTGGGGATCCTGCGCACGCACGCGCGGGGCGATGGCTGAGAAATCGGGCTTCGCCCGGTCGAACTTCTCTACGAACAAGGCGGGCAGCTTGTTGTTCTGCAGGCCCTTTTGCGCACCGGCCAGGCCGTCCTGGCCGAAGGCGTCGTCCACATGCACGATGCCGATGCGCTGAACTCCCAGCAGCGCAAGGTGGGCGATGGCTTTCTCCACCTCGCGCTGGTAGGGCGCGCGGACGTTGAAGATATTGCGGGAAACGGGCTGGTGCAGCGCCATCGCGCCCGTGGAGGGCCCCACCAGCGGCACGCCGTACTTGTCCAGCAGCGCAACAATGCCCTGGGTGTGGGGTGTGCCGCGCGTCATGAACAGTGCCAGCACACCCTTGTCCTCGATGAGCGTGCGGGCGTTGTCCTGCGTCAGCTTGGGGTCGAACTTGTCGTCGAGCGCGACGAGTTCGATCTTCTGCCCGTTCACGCCGCCGCGGGCGTTGACGTGGTCCAGGTACAGCGACGCGCCCAGCATCGATTCCTTGACGGTTGCCGCCGCGGACCCGGTGATGCCGACGGTCTGACCCACGAGCAACTGCGCGTGGGCCAATGATGAGGCCGCACTGACCACCGCCAGGGCGCACGCTGCGCCCCACTTCTTCCAATGTGTCTTCATGAGGTGTCTCTTCCCTGTGTATTTGCGCGCGAGTGCGAGCAGGGGCGAGTGTATCGGCGGCAGCCTACGCTGGAATGACGTGCCGCAGACGCCGCGCGATCACCCGGGCGGCGTCTGACCTCACGAAAAGGGCTTCAGCGGCGGAACTTGCCGTCCGTGCCGATGATGGAAAGATCGGCGAAATCCAGGCCCGTGTGGTCGTCGGGGCCGTAGGAGATGTCCAGTCCGCCCAGATCGAACTTCTGGATGGATTCCAAGGCCGTCTGGATCTTCTCGCGCGACGGCTTCGGGCCGGCGCGGCGCAGGCCTTCGACCAGCACCTTGGCGGCGGCAAAACCTTCAAGCATGGCCGGGCTGACCTCGGTCATTCCCTTGGCCTTGGCCAGGTCGATGGCTTCCTTGACCAGCGGGAAGGTCAGGCTGCGCTCGTTCGGGTAGACCTGCGTGACGATCACGCCGCGGGCATTTTCGCCCAGGCTCTTGATGAAGCCGCCCGAGGCATTGTTGGACAGCGTGACCACCTGTGCCGTGGAGCCCGCCTGGCGCAGCGCGTTGTAGCCATCCACCACCGACGTGCCCGAGGCGACCATCAGGACGGCCTGGGCCTGCGCCTGGGAGATCTTGGCCACCAGCGGGGTGAAGTCCGGCTTGGCGCGATTGAACTTCTCCAGCACCACGGGCTGCAGCTTGGCCTGGGTCAGGCCTTTCTGCGCGCCCGTGACGCCATCGGCGCCGAAGCTGTCGTCCGCATACAGCACGGCGATGCGCGTGATGCCCATCGAGGCCAGGTGGGTCATGGCCTTCTCGGCCTCGCGCTGGTAGGTGGCGCGCACGTTGAAGATGTGCTTGCGCACCGGCTGGTGCAGCACCATGGCGCCCGTGGACGGGCCCACCAGGGCCACGCCATGCTTGTCCAGGTGCGGGATCATGGATTCGGTGTGGGGCGTGCCGCGCGTGAGGAACATGACATGCACGTTCTTGTCCTCGATCAGCGTGCGCGCGTTCTCGCCGGCGGTTTTGGGGTCGAACTTGTCGTCCATCGAGATCAGTTCGATCTTCTGCCCGTGCACGCCGCCCTTGCCATTGACCGCGTCCAGGAACAGCTTGGCGCCCTGCGTGGTCTCCTGCACCCCTGCGGCCACCTGGCCGGAGAACCCGGCCGTCTGCCCCACCAGGATCTGTGCATGGCTTGCGCCCAGCGTTGCGCCCAGGACCAGGGCGGCCCCCCATTTATGCCATGGCTGCATGGCGTCTCCTCTCTTTGGTTGTTGGTGCGGCGCAGTCTAACGGATAGGGCCGGATGCGCCATCACCTGCGTGACCGGCTGTGGTGTGGTGTCCACCCGGTCGATGCGGAATCCGGCTCGTCCCTAGAATGTTCCGCCTCATTGCAGAAAGACCCGCTCATGACCCAGGGACTGATCCGTATCCACGGCGCGCGCCAGCACAACCTCAAGAACATCGACCTGGACATCCGCACGGGCGAGCTCACCGTGGTCACCGGCCCCAGCGGCTCCGGCAAGTCCAGCCTGGTGTTCGACACGCTGTATGCCGAGGGCCAGCGCCGCTATGTGGAGACCTTCAGCGCCTACGCGCGCCAGTTCCTGGACCGCATGGACAAGCCCGCCGTGGACAAGGTGGAGGGCGTGCCCCCGGCCATCGCCATCGACCAGACCAACCCCGTGCGCTCGTCGCGCTCCACCGTGGGCACGATGACCGAGCTGAACGACCACCTCAAGCTGCTGTTCGCGCGCGCTGGCCAACTCTTCGACCGCGAGACGGCGCTGCCCGTGCGCCACGATTCGCCGGACACCATCCATGCCGAGTTGCAGCGGCGCTGCGCCGCCGAGGGCGACCCGCGCATCGTGCTCACTTTTCCCGTGGAACTGCCCGCGGGCACCACCGCGGAACAGCTGGAGCAATGGCTGTCGGCCAGTGGCTTCACCAAGGTGCAGGCCGAGCGCGAGGTGGCCACGCCCACCGGCCCGCGCAAGCTGCTGGACGTGGTGGCCGACCGCTTTCGCATGGGCAACGTGGAGCGCGCGCGCGCGGTCGAGGCGATCGAGGTCGCGCTCAAGCGCGGCGGGGGGCGGCTCAATGTCTATCGCCTGCGGGACGATGGCGAAGCAGACTTGTGGCGCTTCTCCACCGGCCTGCATTGCCCCGAGAGCGACCTGCGCTACGCCGAGCCCATCGCGTCCATGTTCTCGTTCAACTCCGCCGTGGGCGCCTGCGACACCTGCCGGGGCTTCGGCCGCGTGATCGGCGTGGACTACGGCCTGGTCATTCCCAACGACAAGCTCACGCTGCGCGCCGGTGCGATCAAGACCATCCAGACCCCCGCCTGGAAAGAAGCGCAGGACGACCTCATGCGCCACGCCGAGGCCGCCGGTATCCCGCGCGACACACCCTGGTACAAGCTCACCGCGGAGCAAAAGCACTGGGTGATCGAAGGCACACCCGGCTTCAAGAACGGCAACTGGAACAAGCAGTGGTACGGCATCCGCCGCTTCTTCGAGTACCTGGAGAGCAAGGCCTACAAGATGCACATCCGCGTGCTGCTGTCCAAGTACCGCAGCTACACGCCATGCCCGGTGTGCGCCGGCGCGCGCCTGAAGACCGAGAGCCTGCTGTGGCGGCTGGGCAGCAAGGAGGACGCCGATGCCGTGCTCGACCCCGCGCAGCGCTTCCTGCCGCAGGGCGTGGCCTGGACGCGCGCGCAGCTGGAGGCGCTGCCCGGCCTGTGCCTGCACGACCTGATGTTGCTGCCCATCGACCGCCTGCGGTGCTTCTTCGCGCGCATGGCGCGTGTGCAGAATGCTCCTGTTTCAATAGCTGGTGGCGCTCTCCAGGTAAGCGCTACAGGCCAAAACGACTCTCAGGCTGGCGATCGCCAGGCGCTGCAACTGCTGCATGACGAGATCGCCACGCGCCTCAAGTACCTGTGCGACGTGGGCATCGGCTACCTCACGCTGGATCGGCAAAGCCGCACGCTGTCGGGTGGCGAGGTGCAGCGCATCAACCTCACCACGGCGTTGGGCACCTCGCTGGTGAACACGCTGTTCGTGCTGGACGAGCCCAGCATCGGCCTGCACCCGCGCGACATGCACCGCATCACCGAGGCCATGCTGCGCCTGCGCGACGCGGGCAACACGCTGGTGGTGGTGGAGCACGACCCCGCCGTGATGCTCGCGGCCGACCGCGTCCTCGACTTCGGCCCGGGGCCCGGCGAGCGCGGCGGACGGATCGTGTTCGACGGCACGGTGGGCGAGTTGCGCCGCGCGCCCACGCTGACCGGCCAGTACCTCGGCGGGCACAAACAGATCGGCACCGGGCTCAAGCGCCTGGTGACGGATGCGACGCCGCGCCTGGTGCTGGAGGGTGCGCGCGAGCACAACCTGCGCGATGTGAGCGTGGAGTTCCCGCTGCAGCGCCTGGTCACCATCACCGGCGTGTCGGGCTCGGGCAAGTCCACGCTGATCCAGGACGTGCTGGCGCCCGCGCTCATGCGCCACTTCGGCAAGGCCACGGAGACGCCCGGCGCGCATGAGCGCCTGCTGGGCGCCGACCACCTGAGCGACGTGGTGTTCGTGGACCAGTCGCCCATTGGCAAGACGGCGCGCTCCAACCCCGTGAGCTATGTGGGTGCGTGGGATGCCATCCGCGAGCTGTTCGCCGTGGCGCCGCTGGCCCGGGAGCGCAGCTACACCGCGGCCAAGTTCAGCTTCAACTCGGGCGACGGGCGCTGCCCCACCTGCGGCGGCTCGGGTTTCGAGCATGTGGAGATGCAGTTCCTGTCGGACGTGTACCTGCGCTGCCCCGACTGCGACGGCAAGCGCTACCGGCCCGAGATCCTGGAGGTGCGCATCGAACGCGGTGGCAGGCTGTTCAACGTGGCGGACGTACTGGATCTCACCGTGCACGAGGCGGCAGAGCTGTTTGCGAAAGACCGCGAGGTGATCCGCGCGCTGCAGCCCATCGTGGACGTGGGGCTGGAGTACGTGAAGCTGGGCCAGCCCGTGCCCACGCTGAGCGGTGGCGAGGCGCAGCGCCTGAAGCTGGCGGGCTTCCTGGCCGAGGCGGCCCGGAGCCAGGCCAAGTCGCGCCAGCCGCTGGCCCGCAAGGGCACGCTGTTCCTGTTCGACGAGCCCACCACCGGCCTGCACTTCGACGACATCGCCAAGCTCATGCGCGCGCTGCGCAAGCTGCTGGACGCGGGGCATTCGCTCATCGTCATCGAGCACAACCTGGACGTGATCCGCGCCAGCGACTGGCTCATCGACCTGGGGC
Organism: Diaphorobacter sp. J5-51; assembly: GCF_001023515.1. Lineage (NCBI taxonomy): Bacteria > Pseudomonadati > Pseudomonadota > Betaproteobacteria > Burkholderiales > Comamonadaceae > Diaphorobacter > Diaphorobacter sp. J5-51. Next base: position 12,524 of record NZ_JSYI01000080.1, read on the forward strand.
CCGAAGGCGGCGACGCCGGCGGCCAGGTGGTGGCCGAGGGCGCACCCGAGGAGGTGCGCCAGCACCCCACGTCGCACACCGCGCAAGCGCTGCGCGAGTACGAACTGGCGCTGGGCGAGGGCGGCCATTCGGTGCACGAGCAGCAGGCGGTGCTACGAAAAGAGAAGCTGCTCGCGCTGGATGGAAAAGCGCCAGAGGCCAAAAACGCCATAGAGATCGTGAACGCGCGTGAGCACAACCTGCGGCACCTCACGCTGGACATTCCTCGCGGCCGGTTCAACGTGATCACGGGCGTGAGCGGCTCGGGCAAGTCCACGCTGGCGTTCGACATCCTGTTCAACGAGGGCCAGCGCCGCTACCTGGAGAGCCTGAACGCCTACGCCCGCAGCATCGTGCAGCCGGCCGGGCGGCCCGAGGTGGACGCGGTGTACGGCATACCGCCCACCGTGGCCATCGAGCAGCGCCTGTCGCGCGGCGGGCGCAAGAGCACCGTGGGCACGACCACCGAGGTGTGGCATTTCCTGCGCCTGCTGTATGTGAAGCTGGGCGTGCAGCACTGCGTGCACGACGGCGCGGCGGTGCAGCCACAGACCAGCGAGAGCATCGCCGCGCAACTGCTGCGCGACTACCGCGGCCAGCACATCGGCCTGCTCGCGCCCCTGGTCGTGAACCGCAAGGGCGTCTATACCGAACTGGCCGACTGGGCGCGCCCGCGTGGCTACACCCACCTGCGCGTGGACGGCCACTTCCTGCCGACCGCGGGCTTTCCGCGCATCGACCGCTTCAAGGAGCACACCATTGAGCTGCCCGTGGCCAGCGTGGACGTGTCGCCGGAGCATGAAGACACGCTGCGCACGCAACTGTCCAAGGCGCTGGAGCTGGGCAAGGGCGTGGTGCATGTGCTGAGCGGCCTGGACGGCCTGCAGCAGGCGCTGCAGGACGGAGCGCCCACGGCGCACATCGGGCGGCTGCAGGTGTTTTCCACCAAGCGCGCCTGCCCCGTGTGCGCTACCAGCTATGCCGAGCTTCAGCCTTCCCTGTTCTCCTACAACAGCAAGCATGGCTGGTGCCCCGACTGCGTGGGCACGGGCGTCAAGCTGACATCGGCGCAGCGCAAGGTGTTGGACGACTCCGTGCAGTCGGAGGACAACCGCGGCCGCGAGCAAACCTTTGCCGAGCCCGAAGTGGAGGACGTGGCCGACGCCGCCTGTCCCACCTGCCAGGGCACGCGCCTGAACCCGGTGGCGCGCGCCGTGCGGTTCGCCGGCACGCCGATCACCGAGGTGGCGCGCCTGTCGGTGGCCGAGGTGCGGCAGTGGATCGCCGGGCTGCAGCTGTCGGGGCGCGAGGCGGAGATTGCGCGCGACCTTGTGCCCGAGATCCAGAGCCGTCTGGAATTCCTGGAGGAAGTCGGGCTGTCCTACCTCACGCTGGACCGCGGCGCGCCCACGCTCAGCGGCGGCGAGGCGCAGCGCATCCGCCTGGCGGCGCAGCTGGGCAGCAACCTGCAGGGCGTGTGCTACGTGCTCGACGAGCCGACCATCGGCCTGCATGCGCGCGACAACCAGATCCTGCTGAACGCCCTGCACAAGCTCGGCGACAAGGGCAACACCCTGGTGGTGGTGGAGCACGACGAGGACACCATCCGCCGCGCCGACCACATCATCGACATCGGCCCCAGCGCGGGCAAGCGCGGCGGGCGCCTGGTGGCCCAGGGCACGGTGGCCGACGTGCAGGCGGCTGCGGACTCGCAGACCGGCCGCTACCTGCTGCATGCCATGCGCCACCCGCTGCAGGCGCGTCGTCCGGTAGATGCTATTGAAAAAGTAGCTGATGGCGCCCATCCGGCGGGCGCTGGAGGCCAAAACGATGCGGAACCCCTGCGCTGGCTCACCGTGCACGGCGCGCACCTGCACAACCTGCAGCAGGTCACCGCGCGCGTGCCGCTGCAGCGCCTGGTGGCCGTCACGGGCGTAAGCGGCTCGGGCAAGTCCACGCTGGCACGCGACGTGTTGCTGGCCAACGTGGCCGCCTGGGTGGGCCAGCGCGCCACCAAGGCCGGGCGCGACGCCATGGATGCGGGCAAGGCGCCGCCGCTGGCCGGCTGCACCGGCCTGTCGGGCTTCGAGACCCTGGACCGCGTGCTGGAGGTGGACCAGACGCCCATCGGCAAGACGCCGCGCAGCTGCCCCGCCACCTACATCGGCTTCTGGGACACCATCCGCAAGTTGTTCGCCGAGACGCTGGAGGCCAAGGCGCGCGGCTATGCGCCCGGGCGCTTCAGCTTCAACACCGGCGAGGGGCGCTGCCCGGCCTGCGAAGGGCAGGGCGTGCGCACCATCGAAATGAGCTTCCTGCCCGATGTGAAGGTGCCCTGCGAGGTCTGCCACGGCGCGCGCTTCAACCCCGAGACGCTGGCCGTCACCTGGCGCGGCAAAAGCATCGGCGACGTGCTGCAGATGGAAGTGGACGAGGCCGTGGAGTTCTTCGCCAGCATGCCCGGCATAGCCCACCCACTGCAGCTCTTGAAGGACGTGGGCCTGGGCTACCTCACGCTGGGCCAGCCCAGCCCCACGCTCAGCGGCGGCGAGGCACAGCGCATCAAGCTCGTGACCGAGCTCACCAAGGTGCGCGACGACGTAGGCCGACGCGGGCAGAAAAGCCCGCACACGCTCTACGTGCTGGATGAGCCCACCGTGGGCCTGCACATGGCCGACGTGCACAAGCTCATCCAGGTGCTGCACCGCCTGGTGAACGGCGGCCACAGCGTGGTCGTGATCGAGCACGATCTGGACGTGATTGCCGAGGCCGACTGGATCATTGACCTGGGCCCCGAAGGCGGCAAGGACGGCGGGCGCATCGTGGCCGCAGCCACGCCCGAGGACTTGGTGCGCCAGGGCACGCACACCGGCAAGGCGCTGGCGTCGGTGTTGGCGCGCTGACCGGGCCGCGGGGGCTTTTCCTACAGGGTGCGGCGTGCGTGGCTCACACGCCGCCCCCGGGCGCGCTTTCTAGGATCGAACCCATGTTGCCAGCACGCGTTGCTGGCGGTGTTCAACCCCCAACAGCACACAGCGCCATGAATACCTTTGTCAGAACCTCCTGCGCCGCGGCGGTGGCCGCCACTGCCCTTCTTCTCAGCGCCTGCGGCGGCGGCAACGACGACGATCCCACGCCCAGCGACCAACTGGGCGTGTTGACCGTCACCGGATCCACCGTGGACGGCCTCAACGGGGTGTATGGCGACGGCAACATCAACCTCACCGATGTGGACAAGAAGAACCCCATCGGCTCCTATCCCGAGGTGTGCACCTTCCGCTTCGACGGTGCCAACCGCGTGGGCGGCAGCGGCCAGGCGTTTGGCGACATCCGCTACCGGCCCGATGCCACGTCGGTGTACGAGGCCTTCTTCACCTTCATGGACCGCGAGTTCCGCGCCGACGACGGCTGGAGCGACGTGGCCGTGGTGCGCGACACCGATCGCATCCGCCTGGTCAACAAGACGCTGACGGCCACCGACGGCTCGGGCGCCCGGGTGACGGTTTCAGGCGTGATCCCCATGCGGCCCAACCGCCCGTCGGGCTGCTGAGCACCGTTTCCTCCCGCTCTTTTACGGCTCTCTTTTGCTTACCCCTCGCCCCTACTACGGGGTTTGCCCCGGCCCGCTACGGCGCCGGGGCTCTTTTTTGCGCGTGTTGCGCACGTAGTGGATGGGACAATGCGGTCCATGACCGCCACCACCGACACCCTCACGATCACCCGCCCCGACGACTGGCACCTGCACGTGCGCGACGGGGAGCCGCTGCGCACCGTGGTGCCGCACACGGCCGCGCAGTTCGGCCGCGCCATCATCATGCCCAACCTGCGACCGCCGGTGACCACGGCGCAGCAGGCCGCTGAGTACAAGCAGCGCATCCTCGCCGCCGTTCCGGAGGGGGTGGCCTTCGAGCCGTTGATGACGCTCTACCTCACCGACAACCTGCCGCCCGACGAGATCGCGCGCGCCAAGGATGCGGGCGTGGTCGCCGCCAAGCTCTACCCCGCAGGCGCCACCACCAACAGCGACGCGGGCGTGACCGATCTGCGCAAGACCTACAAGACGCTGGAGGCCATGCAGAAGGCGGGTCTGCTGCTGCTGGTGCATGGCGAGGTGACCAGCAGCGACATCGACCTGTTCGACCGCGAGGCGGTGTTCATCGAGCAGCAACTCATTCCGCTGCGCCGCGACTTCCCCGAACTGAAGATCGTCTTCGAGCACATCACCACGAAAGAGGCGGCGCAGTACGTGAAGGAGGCTGGCCGCTTCACGGCCGCCACCATCACCGCGCACCACCTGCTGTACAACCGCAACGCCATCTTCACCGGCGGCATCCGCCCGCACTACTACTGCCTGCCCGTGCTCAAGCGCGAGGTGCACCGCCAGGCGCTGGTGCAAGCGGCCACCAGCGGCAGCGACAAGTTCTTCCTGGGCACCGACAGCGCGCCGCACCCCGCGCACCTGAAGGAGCATGCCACCGGCTGCGCGGGCTGCTATACCGCGCACGCCGCCATCGAGATGTATGCCGAAGCCTTCGACAACGCGGGCGCGCTGGACAAGTTGGAAGGCTTTGCCAGCGTCCACGGCCCGGCGTTCTACGGTCTGCCGCGCAACACGGGCACGGTCACGCTGCGCCGCGAGAGCTGGACGCCGCCCGACAGCTTCGCCTTCGGCGAAGCCGCGCTCAAGCCGCTGCGCGCGGGCGAGGCGCTGCCCTGGCGCCTGGTGGCATAAAAAAAGTCACAACCCACACAGGGGGAGGTCACCCATGGCGGAACGCCAATTGCGCATTGCGCTGCTGATCGACGCCGACAACGCACCGGCCGACAAGATCGACGAGATCCTCACTGAGCTGTCCACGCTGGGCGAAATCAACGTGCGCCGCGCCTACGGCAACTGGACCAAGTCCGGCCTGGGCGGCTGGCAGCAGCGGCTGCTGGAGTTCGCCATCCGACCGATCCAGCAGTTCGACTACTCCAAGCGCAAGAACGCCACCGACATGGCGATGACGGTGGACGCGATGGAACTGCTCTATTCAGAGCGGCCCGACGCGTTCGGCCTCGTGTCGTCCGACGCTGACTTCACCCCCTTGGTCATGCACCTGCGGGCCAAGGGCTCGGCGGTGTACGGCTTTGGCGCCGCGCAGACGCCCAAGCCTTTCGTGAACGCCTGCTCGCGTTTCCTGTACCTGGAGTCGCTGGTCAGCGAGGAAGACGCCGAGGGCGCACCCCTGCCGGCGCAGCCCGAGGCCACGGCCGCGCCCGCGCAACCCGCCCCCGCCCCCGCCCCCGCCCCCGCCAAGACCGAGGATGTGCCCGCCCCCGGCGTGCCGCTGTGCCCCGCAACGCTGCGCGTGCCCACGGCCCAACTGCGCCAGGACACGCGCCTCATGAACCTGCTGCGTGATGCCGTGCAGGCGTGCGCGGACGAAACCGGCTGGGGCCGCGTGGGCGCGGTGGGCACACAGATTGGCAACAAGACCTCGTTCGATGCCCGCAATTACGGTTATGCCTCGCTGTCCAAGCTGCTGGCGGCCACGCAGGCCTTCGAGTTCCGCGACGAGGGCACCTCGCGCGTGGCCGTGCGCGACAAGCGCGCGGCGCGTGCTCCGGCCCCGCCCGCCGGTGGGCCGGCCAGCACGTGAGCGAACTCTCCGCCGCGCAGGCGTTGGCGGCCATCGACTGGCAACGCCCCTGGCTTGCGCCGCTGGCGGTGCTGGGGCCACAGGTGGCGGCGCGCGTGCAGGCCGGCGCCTGCGTGGCCGACGCGCTCAACGCTGCCATGGACGGCGCAGGGCTGGCGCCGGGTATTCGCTTTGCGCCGCAGCAGGCACTCCCAGTGGGCGAGGCCTATGAACAGTTCGTCCATGGCCAGCGCCGCGTGCCCACGCGCGACAACCTGCATGACTTCTTCAACGGCCTGATCTGGCTGCACTACCCGGCTACCAAGCGGCGCCTCAACGACTTGCAGGCCCGCGCCATCGCTGCGCAGGGCGTGGGCGCGGTGCGCGGGCCGCTGCGTGACGCGGTCACGGTGTTCGACGAGAACGGCGCCGTGCTGCTGGCGCCGCAACCCCTGCACGAAGCCCTGGCCGCGCGCCAGTGGCGCCGGCTGTGCGTGGAACTGCGCCCGCTGTGGCGGCAGGCGCGGCTGCTGGTCCTGGGCCATGCCCTGCTGGAAAAACTGGTTTCACCCCGAAAATCGATCACAGCGCACGTCTATCAAGCGCAGACAGCTATCAAAAACGAAGCAATGGCGGACCAGGCGCTGGCGCGAGACCTCAGCGCGCCATGGCTCGCGGCCAAGCCGTTCAATCCCCTGCCGATTCTGGGTGTGCCGGGCTGGTGGCCCGAGAACGAGAACTTTTGCTTCTATGATGACTCCCTCGTTTTCCGCAGCGCGCGCGTCGCATAATGCAACCACAACAGGCGCACCCTTCGCTGCCCGCGCGGCTTGAAGCGCCGCGCTCCATCCCCAACTTGTTTTCTGCCCGCCGCGCCTGTCCGCGGCCTTACCGTCGCTTTCCACGGAGAAGCCATCGATGAAACGCATTGCGCTCTTTTTGCTGACCAACGTCGCCGTCGTGGTGGTGCTGGGCATCGTTGCCAGCCTGCTGGGGGTGAACCGCTACCTGACGGCCAACGGCCTGAACCTGGGCGCCCTGCTGGGCTTTGCCTTCATCATGGGTTTTGGCGGCGCCATCATCTCGCTGCTCATGAGCAAGCCCATGGCCAAGATGAGCATGGGCGTGCAGATCATCAACGCGCCGCGCAATGCCGACGAGGCCTGGATCGTCGAGACCGTGCGCCGCTTCTCCGAAAAGGCTGGCATCCAGATGCCCGAAGTCGGCATTTACGAGGGCGAGCCCAATGCCTTCGCCACGGGCGCGTTCAAGAACTCGGCCCTGGTCGCCGTCTCCACGGGTCTCTTGCAGGGCATGACGCGCGAGGAGGTCGAGGCCGTGATCGGCCACGAGGTCGCGCACGTGGCCAATGGAGACATGGTCACCATGGCGCTGATCCAGGGCGTGATGAACACCTTCGTGGTGTTCCTGTCGCGCGTGATCGGCTACGCGGTGGACAGCTTCCTGCGCAGGAACGACGAGAACAGCTCGGGCCCCGGCATCGGCTACATGATCACCACCATCGTGCTGGACATCGTGCTGGGCTTCCTGGCTGCCATCATCGTGGCCTGGTTCTCGCGCCAGCGCGAGTTCCGCGCCGACGCCGGCGCCGCCCAGCTCATGGGGCGCAAGCAGCCCATGATCAACGCGCTGCGCCGTCTGGGCGGCATGCGCCCGGGCGCCATGCCCCCGAGCCTGCAGGCCATGGGCATCACGGGCAACATCGGCAAGCTGTTCAGCTCGCACCCGCCCATCGAGGAGCGCGTGGCCGCACTGCAAAACAGCCCGAGCGCCTGATCCAGCGCACGGTCTTTACCTTCGCTTCACAAGCCCCTGTCAACAACCGGCAGGGGCTTTTGCGTTGTAAAAGCATGACTGCCAGGAATGCGCCATGACGATGAACTTCCCTGTTTCTCTGGGCATGCGCCGCGTGCTGCCAGCCGTGGCGCTCGCCAGCGCCATCGCGGCACTGACCGGCTGCGTGGTGGCGCCGGCGTATCCCGTCGTGCCGCAGGGCGAGGTGGTGTATGCGCCGGCGCCCCCGCCGCCGCTGCGCACCGAGGTGATTCCTGTCGCGCCCTCGCCGGTGCATGTGTGGATCAACGGTTACTGGGGCTGGGGTGGCGGGCGCTATGTATGGACGCCGGGCTACTGGGCCGTGCCGCCGCACCGCGGCCACGTGTGGCACCCCTACCGCTGGCAACAGGGCCCGCAGGGCTGGTACCGCGGCGGCGGGCGCTGGGGGCCGCGCTGAACCCGACCGGCGATCAACCGCCGGTCGCTGCTGTCTCTGGCGCCGCCTGCGGGGCGGGCGGCAGCGCACTGCGGCCGGCCTTGGCCAACAGGAAGTCGATGCAGGTGCGCACCGCGCGCGTCTGGTGCCGGTTGGGCATGTACAGCAGGTACATGTGGGTGCCGAAGATGCTCAGCCGGTAGTCCTGCAGCGTGGTCAGCACCTCGCCGCTGGCGATCTTGTCCTGCACCACATAGTCCGGCACCACGCCCACGCCCAAGCCCGCCAACACACCCTGGCGCAGGAAGGGAAAGTGCTCTGAGATCAGCGTGGGCTCCAGCATCACCTCTTGCCGCTCCAGCCCCTGGTAGGCCGCCAGGCGCAACTGGCGCCCCATCACGCCGGCCGTGATCACCGGGGCATTGCGCAGCTCCAGCAGCGTGCGCGGCAGGCCGTGGCGGGCGGCGTAGTCCAGCGATGCGCAGGCCACATAGCGCACGTCGCCCAGGCTGCGCGCCACCACCGACAGCGGCGGCTCCTGGATCACGCGGATGGCGATGTCCACCTCGTCGCGCAGGTTGTCGGCGCGGTTCTCGAACAGCACGTCCAGCACGATGCCCGGGTACAGCTGCTTGAACTCGATCAGCCAGTCGCTCATCACCATCTGGCCGTAGCCGCTGGGCACGCTGATGCCCACGCGCCCGCGCAGCTCCTGGCCCAGGCTGGTGATGGTCTCCTGTGCGGCGGCCAGTTCGTTGCGCACATTGCGGCCATGTTCATACAGGCGCAGCCCCAGCTCGGTGGGCTCCACGCGGCGCGTGGTGCGCTTGACCAGCTGCACGCCCAGCGACTTCTCCAGCTGCGCCAGGTGGTAGCTGACGTTGGCGCGGGTCATCTTCAGCTTGCGCGCGGCCTGGCTCAGGTTGCCGCTGTCCACGATCTCCACCAGCAGGGTCAGGGCATTCAGGTCCATGTCAGGCTCCGGTGGAAGGTAGGTATTTGTTCAAAAGGATTTGACGCTCTGTCAATTTGACTGTGGATTGTAAAGAACCATTATCAGAACAAGAATGCGACTTTTCCGTTACGAGACACCGGAGACGTACGCATGAGCCCTGCCGCCCAGGCCCCTGAAGTCCAGACCCGCCGCGAAGGCGCGGTGCTGGTGGTCAGCATCAACAACCCGCCCGTCAATGCCCTGGGGCAGGCGGTGCGCGCCGGCTTGCTGGCCGCGGTGGAGCAGGCCGAGGGCGATGCCGCCGTGCGCGCCCTGCTGATCGTGGGCGAGGGCAAGGCCTTCATCGCCGGTGCCGACATCCGCGAGTTCGGCAAGCCCCCGGTGCCGCCGTCGCTGCCCGAGGTGTGCAACCGCCTGGAGTCCTGCGGCAAGCTGGTGGTCGCCGCCATCCACGGCGCCGCGCTGGGCGGCGGGCTGGAAGTGGCGCTGTCCGCGCACTACCGCCTGGCCTTGCCCGCGGCCAGCCTGGGCCTGCCCGAGGTGAACCTGGGCTTGCTGCCCGGCGCCGGCGGCACCCAGCGCGCGCCGCGCCTGATGGGCGTGAAGGCGGCAGCCGAGCTGATGCTCAGCGGCAAGCATTTGAGCGCCAAGGCCGCCGCCGCGGCGGGCCTGGTGGACCGACTGGTCGAAGGCACCGACCCCGTGGCCGCCGGCCTGGCCTACGCCAACGAGCTGCTGGCCCAGGGCGCGCAGCCGCGCCGCACGCGGGACCTGAAGATTGCCGACCAGGCCGCCGCGCTGGCCGAGCTGGACGCGCTGGCGCTTGAGACCGCCAAGAAGACCCGCGGCCTGTTCTCGCCCGGCAAGATCGTGGAATGCGTGCGCGCCGCTGTGGAGCTGCCGTTCGACGAGGGCATCGCCAAGGAGCGCGCGCTGTTCGTCGAATGCCTGAACAGCCCGCAGCGCCAGGGCCTGGTGCACGCGTTCTTCGCCGAGCGCGAGACCGCCAAGATCCCCGAGGCGCAGGCCGCCGCGCCGCGCCACTTTGCCAAGATCGCCATCATCGGCGGCGGCACCATGGGCGCAGGCATCACCGTGGCCGCGCTGGACGCCGGCCTCACCGTGACCATGATCGAGCGCGACGCCGAATCCATCGCGCGCGGCCAGAAGAACGTCGAGAAGGTCTACGACGGCCTGATCGCCAAGGGCCGCATGACCGCGGAAGGCAAGGCCGCCATCCTGGCGCGCTATACGCCCAGCACCCGCTACGACGACATCGCCGATGTGGACCTGGTGATCGAGGCCGTGTTCGAGGACCTGGAGGTCAAGAAGGCCGTGTTCAAGGAGCTGGACCGCGTCTGCAAGCCGGGCGCGGTGCTGGCCACCAACACCTCGTACCTGGACATCGACGCGATTGCCGCCGCCACCTCGCGCCCGCAGGATGTGATCGGCCTGCATTTCTTCAGCCCGGCGAACATCATGAAGCTGCTGGAGATCGTGGTGCCCGCCAAGGTGGCGCCCGACGTGGTGACCACCGCCTTCGCGCTGGCCAAGAAGATGAAGAAGGTGCCCGTGCGCGCCGGCGTGTGCGACGGCTTCATCGGCAACCGCATCCTGGCCGTGTACAAGCAGGCGGCTGACTACCTGATGGAAGACGGCGCCAGCCCCTACGAGATCGACGAGGCCGTGCGCGGCTTCGGCTTTGCGATGGGCCCGTTCCAGGTGACCGACCTGGCCGGTGGCGACATCGGCTGGGCCACGCGCAAGCGGCGCGCCGCCACGCGCGACCCTCAGGCCCGCTACGTCGAGGTGGCCGACCGCGTCTGCGAGCGCGGCTGGTTCGGCCAGAAGACCGGCCGGGGCTTTTACCTCTACCCGCAGGGCGCCCGCGTGGGCCAGCCCGACCCCGAGGTGCTGGCCATCGTGGACGCCGAGCGCGCCAAGAAGGGCATCACGCCGCGCCCATTCACGGCCGACGAGATCATGCGCCGCTACATGGCTGCCATGGTCAACGAAGGCGCCAAGGTGGTGCAAGAGGGCATTGCCCTGCGCCCGCTGGATGTGGACGTGACCTTCCTGTCCGGCTACGGTTTTCCGCGCTGGCGCGGCGGCCCGATGAAGTGGGCCGACATGACGGGCCTGGACAAGGTGCTGGCCGACATCCGCGCCTTCGCTAAGGAAGACCCGCTGTTCTGGAAGCCCGCGCCGCTGCTGGAACAGCTGGTGGCCGAGGGCCGCAACTTCGACAGCCTGAACAAGGCAGCTTGATTCTCTGGCCGATTATCAAAAACAGGAGCTGCCAGCGCTTGTATTTCAATGATTTCAAAGGGTTTTCATGTTGAAAGCCCCGTGAATCAAGCGCTAGCAGCTATCAAAAACACAGCATCCCGAGACACCCAGGAGACCCGCCATGCGCGAAGCCGTCATCGTTTCCACCGCCCGCACGCCGCTCACCAAGTCGCACCGCGGCGAATTCAACCAAACCCCGGGCGCCCAGCTGGGGGCCTTCTCGGTGCAGGCCGCCGTGCAGCGCGCCGGCATCGACCCCGGCCTGATCGAAGACCTGGTCTGGGGCTGTGGCTACCCCGAGGGCACCACCGGCCGCAACATCGGCCGCCAGACTGCGCTGCGCGCCGGCCTGCCGGTGACGGTGGGCGGCACGGTGATCAACCGCTTCTGCTCCTCGGGCCTGCAGGCGATCGCCGTGGCCGCAGGCCGCATCGTGCTGGAGGGCGTGCCGGCCATGGTCGCCGGCGGCGTGGAGAGCATCTCGCTCATGAACCCCGCCGGCCGCAGCGGCGCCTCGCACCTGGACCCCTGGTTGGTGGAGCACAAGCCCGCGCTGTTCATGGAGATGATCGACACCGCCGACGTGGTGGCCCAGCGCTATGGCATCACGCGCGAGGACCAGGACGCGTTTTCGCTGCAGAGCCAGCAGCGCACGGCGGCCGCGCAGGCCAGTGGCGTGTTCGACAACGAGATCGTGCCCTGCGCCACCACCATGGCCGAGAAGAACAAGGAAACCGGCGAGGTGACCTACCGCGAGGTGGTCGCCACCATGGACAACTGCAACCGCCCCGGCACCACGCTGGAGGGCCTGGCCAAGCTGGAGCCCGTGAAGGGCGCGGGCAAGTTCGTCACGGCGGGCAATGCCTCGCAGTTGTCAGACGGCTCGGCCGCCTGCGTGATGATGGAAGCGAAAGAGGCCGAGCGCCGCGGCCTGCAGGCCCTGGGCGCGTTCCGCGGCTTTGCTGTGGCGGGCTGCGAGCCCGACGAAATGGGCATTGGCCCCGTGTTTGCCGTGCCCCGCCTGCTGGAGCGTGCGGGCCTGAAGGTCGAAGACATCGCCCTGTGGGAGCTGAACGAGGCCTTTGCCTCGCAGGCCCTGTACTGCCAGCGGCAGCTCGGCATTCCCATGGAGCGGCTGAACGTCAACGGCGGCGCGATTTCCATCGGCCACCCGTTCGGTATGACGGGCGCGCGGCTGGCCGGCCACGTCTTGCTGGAAGGCCAGCGCCGCAAGGCCAAGGACCCGTCCGTGAAATGGGCCGTGGTGACCATGTGCATCGGCGGCGGCCAGGGCGCGGCCGGGCTGTTTGAAATTTTCTGAAGAGACTCCCATGGATCTGCAATTCACCCCCGAGGAGCAGGCATTTCGCGACGAAGTGCGTGCGTTCCTGAAAGACAAGCTGCCCGCGCGCATCGCCGCCAAGGTCAAGGCCGGCCAGCGCCTGACCAAGGAAGACCAGGAGGAATGGCACGCCATCCTCAACGAGCGCGGCTGGCTGGCCAACCACTGGCCCCAGGAGCACGGCGGCCCCGGCTGGGGCGCGGTGCAGAAGTTCATCTTCGACACCGAATGCGCGCTGGCCGGCGGCCCGCGCATCGTGCCGTTTGGCGTGAACATGCTCGGCCCGGTGCTGATCAAGTACGGCAACGAGCAGCAAAAGAAGTACTGGCTGCCCCGCATCCTGAACGGCGATGACTGGTGGTGCCAGGGCTATTCGGAGCCTGGCGCGGGCTCGGATCTGGCCTCGGTCAAGACCACGGCAGTGCGAGTCACTGACGAAACAGGCGACCACTACATCGTCAACGGGCAAAAGACCTGGACCACCCAGGGCCAACACGCCAACATGATCTTTTGCCTGGTGCGCACCAACAAGGAAGCCAAGGCGCAGGCCGGTATCAGCTTCCTGCTGGTGGACATGACGGCGCCCGGCGTGGAGCTGCGCCCCATCCGCACGCTGGACGGCGACAAGGAAGTCAACGAAGTCTTCTTCACCGATGTGAAGGTGCCCGTGGAAAACCTGGTCGGCGAAGAGAACAAGGGCTGGACCTACGCCAAGTACCTGCTGACCTATGAGCGCACCGGCATCGCCGGCGTGGGCTTTTGCATCTCGGCGCTGGCCAAGCTCAAGGTCATCGCCGCCAAGGTGCACAAGAACGGCAAGCCTTTGAGCCAGGACCCGCTGTTCGCCGCCCGCATGGCCCGCGTGGAGATCGACCTGGAAAACATGAAGACCACCAACCTGCGCGTGATCGCCGCCGTGGCCGGCGGCGGCGTGCCCGGTGCGGAAAGCTCCATGCTGAAGATCCGCGGCACCGAGATCCGACAGGAAATCCTGTCGCTGATCCGCCGCGCCATGGGGCCGTATGCCGTGCCCTACATCGACGAGGCCCAGTACGAGGGCTGGAACGAGGCGCCCGTGGGCGGCATCGACGAGGCCGCCACCGCCGCGGCCAGCTACTTCAACTACCGCAAGCTGTCGATCTTCGGCGGCTCCAACGAAATCCAGAAGAACATCATCTCCAAGATGATCCTGGGCCTGTGACCTGATCGCGCGGGAAGAAAAGCACATGAACTTCGCACACACCGAAGACCGCCGCATGCTGGCGGACACGCTCGGCCGCTTCGTCTCCGAGCAGTACGCCATCGAGGCGCGCAACCGCATCGCCTATGGCGACGAGGGCCACAGCCCGCAGCTGTATGCGCAGCTGGCCGAACTGGGCGCCATCGGCGCGTTGTTCCCCGAGTCCGAAGGCGGCTTTGGCGGCGCGGGCTTTGACATCAGCGTGGTGTTCGAGAGCCTGGGCCGCGGCCTGGTGGCCGAACCCCTGCTGGGCGCGCTGGTGGTGGGCCAGGCGCTGATTGCCGCGGGCAGCGACGCACAGAAGGCGCGGCTGGAAGACCTTGTGGCCGGCACCGCCATCGCCGCGCTGGCGCATGACGAGCCCGGCGGCCACTACGAGCTGAACCGCGTGACCACCACTGCCGCACGCACGGCCAGCGGCTGGGAGCTGAACGGCGCCAAGGGCGTGGTCGCCTTCGGCGAAAAGGCCGACCTGCTGCTGGTCTCGGCACGCACGGCCTGCGGGCCGCTGGACGAGGCGGGCATCAGCCTGTTTCTGGTCGATGGCAATGCGGCCGGCATCGCCAAGCGCGCCTACAACCGCTTCGAGGGCGGCCGTGCCGCCGAACTCACCTTCAACAATGTGCAATTGCCGGCCGATGCGCTGCTGGGCGCCGAGGGCGAGGGCCACGCCGTGCTGCAGCACATCGCGGGCTATGCGCTGCTGGCGCTGTCCGCCGAGTCGCTGGGCGCGATGGACGTGGCCAAGGACCAGACGCTGGAATACCTGCGCACGCGCAAGCAGTTCGGCGTGGCCATCGGCACCTTCCAGGCCCTGCAGCACCGCATGGCCGACCTGCTGCTGGAAGTCGAGCAGGCGCGCTCGGCCGTGATCAACGCCGCCGACGCCATCGACAACGCCCAGGGGGCCGCGCGCGACCGGGCGCTGTCCGCCGCCAAGTACACCGTGGGCTACGTGGGCACGCTGGTGGCCGAGGAGAGCATCCAGCTGCACGGCGGCATCGGCATGACCTGGGAGCTGCCCCTGGCGCACTACGCCAAGCGCCTGGTGATGATTGACCACCAGTTTGGCGACGAGGACCACCACCTGCAGCGCTTCATGGCCCTGGCGGCCTGAGGCGGGTCTCTGGAGCCCCTTCTTCGTTGGAAGAGGGGGTTAAGCATAAAAATAGCCACGAGCCATTGCGCATCAAGCGCGGATAGCTACAAAATAAATAGCATAGGAGATGCCCGTGACCGACAAAACCCTGGATGGCGCGCCAGACGGCGTCCTGCGCACCCGCCGCGAAGGCGCCGTGCTCGTGTTGTCCCACAACAATGTGGCGGCGCGCAATGCGTTGTCGCCCGCGTTCTATGCCGCCGTCACCCAGGCCCTGGTGGACGCCGTGGCAGACCCCGCCATCGGCGCCGTGGTGCTGACCGGCGAGGGCGGGCACTTCTGCGCAGGGGGCGATCTGCGCCAGCTGGCCAAGCGCCGCGAGCTGCCCATCGCGGAGCGCCGTGCCAAGCTGGAAGGCCTGCACGACCTGATCCGCGCCGTGCGCGACTGCCCCAAGCCCGTGATCGCAGCGGTGGAGGGCGCGGCCGCGGGCGCCGGCCTGTCGCTGGCGCTGGCCTGCGACATGCTGGTGGCGGCAAAGAATGCGGTGTTCTCCGTGGCCTACGTCAAGGTGGGCCTCACGCCCGACGGCGGCGCCACGGCTTTCCTGGCCGAGTTCGTCTCGCGCCAGGTGCTGACCGAGCTGTGCCTGACGGGTGAGCGCATCAGCGGCGAGCGCATGCACCAGCTTGGCCCGGTGAACCGGCTGTCCGAGCCCGGCCAGGCACTGGCCGATGCGGTGGCGCTGGCCGCGCAGGTGGCCAGCGGCCCCGCGTGGACCATGGCCCGCATCAAGGAGCTGTGCCGCGCCGCGCCGCGCACCACGCTGGAGCAGCAGCTGGAGCTGGAGGCGCAGTGCATGGTGCGTGCGCAGGAGACCGCCGAATCGCGCGAGGGCATCGGGGCCTTTCTGGAAAAGCGCGCACCCGACTACACGAAACTGCGCGGCGCGCACTGATTTTCGTATTGGCCGATATCCAAGGAGACAAGCCCATGGCATCCAACGCACCGACCCACGACATCGACTTTCCGCTCGACGGCGTGAGGGTGCTTGATCTTTCCCGCGTGTTCGCCGGGCCGCTGTGCGGCCAGGTACTGGCGGACCTGGGGGCCGAGGTCATCAAGGTGGAACACCCGGGCCGCGGCGACGATACCCGCGACTGGGGCATGCGCATCGGCAAGACCGAGACCACCTACTACAACAGCATGAACCGCAACAAGCGGTCCATCACCCTCGACCTGCAAAGCCCCGAGGGGCTGAAGATCGTCCACGAGCTGCTGCCGCAGTGCGACGTGGTGATCCACAACTTCAAGACCGGTGGCGCCGAGAAGCTGGGCCTGGGCTACGAGCAGCTCAAGGCCCTCAAGCCCGACCTCATCTACTGCGCCGTAGCCGGCTACGACACCAGCGGCCCCGAGGCCAAGCGCCCCGGCTACGACCTGGTGATCCAGGGCGAGACCGGCCTCATGGCGCTCAACGGCGAGGCGGGCACGCCGCCGCTGAAGTTCGGTGTCGCCGTGGTGGACCTGATGACCGGCATGTACGCCGGCCAGGCCGTGCTGGCGGCGCTGTTCCAGCGCAGCAGAACGGGGCGCGGGCGCCTGATCGAGATGGCGCTGTACGACTGCGGCCTCACCATCACCGGCTACTACGGCCTGGACGCGCTCAAGCTCGGGCACGACCCCGAGCGCTACGGCAACGCGCACCCGTCCATCGTGCCGTACGGCATGTACGAGTCCGCTGACGGCCCGCTGATCATTGCGGTGGGCAACAACGCGCAGTTCGACAAGTTCTGCCGCCAGGTGATCGAGCGGCCCGACATCGTCGAGGACCCGCGCTTCGCCACCAACGTGAACCGTGCCAAGCACCGGCTGGAGCTGGGTCCCATGCTCAAGGAGCTGATCGCCACCTTCCCGCGCGACCTGCTGCTGCAGCGCCTGACCGCGGCCGGCATCCCCTGCGGCAAGGTGGCAGGCCTGCACGAAGCGCTGACCAGCGAGCGCACGCGCCGCGGCCGCCTGGTGCAGGACATGCCGCACCCCGTCGAGGGCACCACGCCGGTGTTCGCGCCGCCGTACCGGCTGGACGGCCAGCGCCTACCGATCCGCAATGCCCCGCCCACGCTGGGAGAGGGCACGCGTGAGGTCTTGCACCGGCTGCTGGCGCTCAGCGATGAGCAGCTGCAGGCCTTGCAGGCGCAGGGTGTGCTCACGCTGCCGCCGCAGTGAGCTATCTAAAAGATAGCTGCCAGCGCTTGATGGGTCAGCGCTGGAACCATTTTTTATTCTAGGAGACGTCATGAAATTTTCTGCAATCACCCGCCGCACCGCACTGGCCCTGGCCGCCGCGCCCCTGCTCGCCAGTGTGGCCGGCGGCGCCATGGCGCAGGCCGCCTGGCCCGACAAGATGGTCAAGCTGATCGTCCCCTTCCCGGCGGGCGGCCCCACCGACACGGCCTCGCGCATCGTGGGCCAGAAGCTGGCCGACCGGCTCAAGCAGCCCGTGGTGGTGGAAAACCGCGCGGGGGCCTCCGGCTCGATCGCTGCCGCACAGGTTGCCAAGAGCCCGGCCGACGGCTACACGCTGATGATGCTGGCCACCCCCACGCTGCTGGCGCCGCACCTGTACAAGAAGGCGGGCTACGACACGGTGAAGGACTTCACCCCCGTGGCCATGGTGTACGACCTGCCCATCGTGGTCGTGGTGAACCCCACGCAGCTGCCCAACGTCACCGACCTGGGCTCGCTCATCCAGCATGCCAAGGCGCAGAAGGTGCCGATGAACTACACCAGCTCGGGCACGGGCAGCTTCGGCCACCTGAGCATGGAACTGCTCAAGCAGATGGGCGGCTTCGACATGCAGCACGTGCCCTACAAGGGCAGCGCCCCTGCCATCACCGACACCATCGGCGGCCAGGTGCCCGTGATGTACTCGGACCTCATCGCCGCACTGCCGCACATCCAGGCCGGCAAGCTGCGCGCCATCGCCGTGGGATCGCCCCAGCGCGTGGGCGTGGTGCCCGATGTGAAGACCATTGCCGAGCAAGGCTTCAAGGGCTACGAGGCCGTGTCCTGGGGCGGCTTGGTGGCGCCCTCGGGCACGCCCAAGGCCGTCGTGGACCGCGTGGCCCATGAGGTGCGCCAGATCCTGGCCGAGAAGGAAGTGCAGGACCGCCTGCTGGGCGCCGGGGCCATTGCCCATTTCATGGACCCCGCCCAGATGGGCCAGCGCGTGCAGCAGGACTACACCCGCTGGGGCCAGGTGATCCGCGACAAGGGCATCGCCAACGACTGAGTAACCGTCTTCGAAGTCAAGCGCAATGAAGCGACTT
>NZ_JSYI01000081.1:0-41571 GCF_001023515.1 Diaphorobacter sp. J5-51
CGTCCCTGATGCGTTCGAAAAGCACTTTTTCAACGGCCTGTTAGAGTGCTCCGGACCAACCGGGTGAGTCCGTGTTTTGGACGCTGACCACCTCCCACAGAGCCCTCCGCCGCGTCTTATGCCGTTAACGAGATGGTCGCCCCATCTCCTTCTTGGCCTCGAACACCCCGATGACGAAAGTCGTCGGGGTGTTCCGCTTTGTGGTGGGGGGGATATCGTGGCTTCATGGACGTTCATCGGCATGAACCTCTTCCCTTCTCCACCTTAACGGTCGCTAGGGGGTGAACAGCGATGGGGGTGCGGCAGGGGTGCCGCGCCAGCCTTGCGCAGCCAGCGCATCAGAGCCCCCAAAACAGGCAATTTTTCATACAGCTCTTCAGCCGGATCCCAGTAATCGCGGTGCAGTGTCACGCGGCCTTGGGCATCAAAATGCACCAGGGTCGCGCCGTGGATGCATTGAGGCACCTGTGCCCGCCAGCGCTTCAGGCGGAAGTGAAACTCCCATTGCAAAAAGGCCCGGTCGTCCTGCAACAGCCGCTGGGTGACGACAAAGCGCGGCTGCTCCAGGTTCTCGAACATGCGGGCAAAGATGGCACGGATGGCGGGCACTCCGCGCACGTCGTTGAAGGGGTCCTTGAACCGCGCATCAGGCGCGTAGTAGTCCCCCAGGAGGGACAGCTGTGCGGGAGTCAGCTGTTCGTAGAGCTGGGCCAGACGGGCGGCGCAAGCGTGGGTGTCTATAGGTGGGTGCATACGTCACAGCCCGGTCATACGGTGGACCAGCGGAAAGTACCAGCGGTACGGCAGCACGCGCAGCAGCTTGAGCCACAGCGTGAAGCGGCGTGGAAAATGCAGTTCAAACGCGCCCTCCCCCAGCCGCGCAACATGGCCTGGGCCGCCTGCTCCGGCGTGAGCAGCGCGGGCATGGTGAAGTCGTTCTGGCGCGTCAGGGGCGTATCGACAAAGCCGGGGTTCACCACACTCACGCCCACGCCCTGCGGGCGCAGATCAAGGAACAGCGTCTCGGCCAGGTTGATGAGGGCCGCCTTGGTCGGTCCGTAGGCCAGGCTCTGCGGCAGGCCGCGCCAGCCGGCTACGCTGGCGACCAGGCTCAGGTGGGGCGCACGCCCGGCCTGGGCCGAAGCCAACAGGCCTGGCACCACGGCGGCGAGCACATGCAGCGCGCCCGTCAGGTTGACCTGCTGGTGGCGCAGCAGCTCGGGCAGCGCCAGCGCGTCGGCTCGCATGGGGGTGTAGTGGCCGGCGCAGTAGCACACCAGGTCCAGTGGTGACTCGGTCTGCAGGCGCGCGGCAACGTCCAGGACCGCCTGGGCATCGGTCACATCCAGCACCACTGCTTGGCTGCCAGGGTGTTCGTGCGCAAACGCCGCCAGCAGCGCCTGCTGGCGTGCCGACACGATCACCTGCGCGCCCTGTGCGTGCAATTGCGCTGCGACGGCCCGGCCAATACCGCTGGAGGCGCCCACCAGCCACACGCGCTTGCCGCGCCAGTCAGTGATGGCAGGATTCAAAGGCACAGTGCGGCTCCTTATGTCTTGGTGAACGACAGCAGTACCTCGCCCAGGGTGAGGCCGAACTTGCGCATCGTGGCCCGATTGAGCATGACTCGGTCATCGACCAGGAACATCCAGTCATCGAACTGCACTTCATACTCCTTGCCGTCCACCGGCAGGCGCAGCGTGTAGTTCCAGCGGAAGGCATTGCCCGCGGTCTGGCCCTGGGCCTCACCTACCACATCGTCAGCGGTCCCGGTGTAGCGCCCATCGGCATGTTTGGTCAGGCGCCAGATGCGGCGCTGGGTGCTGCCCTCCGAATAGGTGAAAGCCTCGTCCAGCACGCCTTGATGGCCCTCCCAGTGGCAGTCCATCACCACGGTGAAGCGGCGTACCACCTCGCCGCCTCGCTGCTGAAAAATACCGTGGGCCAGGATGCGGCCGTTGAAGTAGCGGTCCAGTTCCAGCTGTGGACGCTCCTGGGCATAGTCGGTCACCTGGGGGCTGGCACAGCCGGTCAACACGGCAGTGCCCGCGAGCAGGGCCAGCAAGGCGTGGCGGCGGGTGTTCATGGGGAAACTCCTTGGTCATGCAACGGCGGGGAGGGGTGGATCAGCAGGCGGTACAGCAAACCTGCCGCCAGAAGCTTGAGGGCGCAAGGCAGCAGCGCGTAAGCCCAAGCGAGGCGCTGCAGCGCGTGGGCGTCCTGGATGCCGGGGCTGTAGCCGAGCCACTGCAGCAACGGCAGCGCCGCGCCTGCGGCCAGGGCCAGATTCAGTTTGGTGGCCAGGTTCCACCACCCCAGGTACGCCCCTTCGCTGCGCCCCTGAGCCCCCTGGCGTTCCACCAAGCGCGCCAGCAAAGCCCCGGGCAAGGCCAGATCCGCCCCCAAGGCGATACCGGACAACGCACAGATCCACGCAAAGGCCGCAATCTGCCCGCTGCCCAGAAGCGTCGTCCAGCCAAAACAGGCCACCGCCAGCAGCATGCCGCCCAGCCATGCGCGCTCCAGCCCCCAGCGGCGCACCGCGCGCAGCCACCCTGGCATGGACAGCGCCCCGCTGACAAAGTACAGCACCAGAAACAAGGCAATCTGCGCCTGTGTGGCCTGCAGCCGGTCCCGGGCAAAAAACAGCATCAACGCCGCCGGAACTGCGCTGGCAATGCCGTTGCACAAAAACACCGCCAACAAGCGGCGAAAGGCTGGCTGGCGCAAGGGTTGTCAGACCGTGGCCCAGGCAAAAGCGGCAGACAAATCCCGTTGCGCAGGTGCTGCAGGGCGCGGCGCCCACCACAGGGCCAGCCACCCGGCCAGCAAGCTCAGCGCGAACACCACCAGCATGGGCCCGGCGCCCCAGGCCACCGACAACGCACTGGCCGTGACCACGCCGATCAGCCCCGGACCTTCGCGCCAGGCCACCACACGGCTGCGCTGCAGCGCGTCGCCGCCCAGACGCACGCCCCAGGCCTGGTGCGCAATCACCAACTGGCTGTGCGCCAGGCAGGTCACCAACAACCCTGTGCGCAGACAATGGGCGTAATGTAGTGGACAAAACAAATTTTGTCCTAGACAATTTCACCAATCCCCACAGTTTGTCCATGACTTTCGATACCCTCCTGAGGCCTGTACGCCGCATAAAGGTTGGCGCATGAGCACGCCAGACCATCCCGATAGCGCAGGTTTGCCCATCGCCGCCGTGGAGCGCGAAACCGGCGTAGCCAAGGACACCTTGCGCGTATGGGAAAAACGCTATGGCTTCCCGCAACCCTTGCGCGACGGGGCGGGGGACCGCCTGTATCCGAGCGAGCAGGTGCAACGGCTGAAACTGATTCGCCGCCTGCTCGACACAGGGGCCAGGCCCGGCAAGGTGGTGGGCTTGGACAGTGCAGAACTGCTGTCCTTGCTGAACCAGAGACCTTCATCCCCCAGCTCAGTCTTGTCCAAGACAAACTTTCAGGCGTTCTCCTCACCTGCGACCCTGACTCCGCTTCTTGACGCCATCGGAGCGCACGATCCGCAAGCCCTGCGGCATGCCCTGAGTCACGCGCAGCTGCGCATGGGGCTCGCTCCGTTCGTCACCGACCTGGTGGCTCCCCTGACCACGGCCGTGGGCGAGGGCTGGGTGCAAGGGCGCTTCGAGGTCTTCGAGGAACACCTCTTCACCGAGGTCATCACCGGGGTTCTGCGCAACGCGATTGCTTCCCTGGCGCCGCTGCCCATACCGCAAGGTCCCAAGGTCCTGCTCACCACGCTGCCCCAGGAATTGCACAGCTTGGGGTTGCTCATGGTTGAAGCACTGCTGGCACTGGAAGGCTCTACCTGCGTTTCGCTGGGTACGCAGACACCCGTGGGCGACGTGGCCCAAGCCGCCGTGGCCCATCGGGCGGATGTGGTGGCTTTGAGCTTCAGCAATGTGCATAACGGGACAGTCGTTCACGCCAGCCTGCGTGAGTTGCGGGCCCAGTTGTCTCCCACCACCGCGTTGTGGGTCGGCGGCTCGTGCACGGCTCTGTACCAAAAGCCCCTCGAAGGGATCACTCTCGTCCAGCACCTGACGGGGCTTCAACCCTTGGTGGCGCAATGGCGCCACACACACTGATCCACCACTCGGTCAAGGACATCACATGTACCTGGTCTCGGCTTTTCTGTTTTCTGTGCGGCGCGCACTCATCCCGTCCTGCCGCGCAGGCCTGTGGGCGCTGTGGATGGCGGGCGTCGCCGTAATGGCCGGCTGTGCAAACACCAGCCCCCCGCCGGGCGTAGAAGCGGTCTCGCCATTCGATCTACAGCGCTATCAGGGGCGCTGGTATGAGCTGGCCCGGCTCGACCACTCATTCGAGCGCGGCATGACGGATGTGTCCGCCACCTACACCCCCCAGGCGGATGGCAGCGTGCGCGTGGTCAACCGCGGCTTTGCCGCCGCATCGGGCCAATGGCGCGAAGCCGTTGGCACGGCGCTGTTCACGGGTGCCCCCACCACCGGATCGCTCAAGGTGTCCTTCTTCGGCCCGTTCTACGGCGGCTACCACGTCGCGGCGCTTGACCCTGACTACCGCTGGGCGCTGGTGTTGGGGCCTGATGCCAGCTACTGCTGGATTCTGGCGCGCGACAAACAACTGGACGCTGCGCAGCGCGATGCCATCGTGGCTCGCGCCCAGGCGCTGGGGGTTGATACGCACGCCCTGATCTGGGTCACGCACAAGCGCCAGGATCCTGCGCACCCGCCCCATTGACTGCATGTACCAGCGAGCAGCGGGAAAAGAAGCCTATGTGGGATCGAAAACGCGTTCAGTGGCGTGCGGCTTTCTTTGACCCACGTTCGTAGCCGGTCAGTCGTGCGGCAATGCGCGTGCCCGCATCGTCTACTGCGCCGCGGGCGCGCCCCCGGCAGGTGCGCCCATGCCTGCGCGACCCGGGGTGGTAGGCGTGTCGCCGCGCTGGGGCGCTGAGGGCTTGGGGGGCATCCACCGACGGGCCGGCCATTCCGGGGGAACCTTGGGTGGCTGCGGGAGCCCCTTCGCCAGGCGCGCTCAAGCGATCCTTTGGAGCGCGCAAGTTGAATACGACAACGGCTGAATGGGGTACTTCGCCTGAGGCGGGTTTGGGTGGCATGTCACGCTCCGGTAGTTGCGGTCCACCATAAGCGCCTGGCGGGGCCTGCCTTGTAAGACAGCCACCCGCGCAAGTGCGCGTACTGCCCGTACGTACCGCCATTCAGCCCAGGCGCGGAGGCGTGTCAGCGGGCTCCGGGGGTGGTGCGGGCACATCCGGCTCCACGGGGGGATCGGCCGGTTGGCGGTGAGCGAGAGCGGTGCGGTGAATCATGTCAGCCATCTCCGGGTCGGTGGCATACCGCGCCAGAGGCAGCGGCAGGACGATGTGCCTGCCGCCCGCGCCTCGGCAATCGAGTACGCGGGGCCCCGTGAGGACTGGCCAGCACGGGACGCTGCCAAAGGGCAACGCTTACGGGTGTTAGCCACATGCCGCCGGGCGGCGATAAGAGGACGCCACCCTTGCCATGCATGCGGCCACAGCGTTCGGCCCAGACCTGGCACCAGGGCTCCCGCAATGGGAGCCGAGAAGCCCGGCCCGCGCCGCCTGGGCATGGCAGCGAAGCTGCGATGCGCACCCGTCGGGTGTTTGCCGCGGTGGCCGTAAGGTACCTTCGCACGCACGGGACGCCGTGTAGGACGGAGGCGAATCCGCCCCGCAGCGGTGACCCGGCTCAGTTGTTTTGGCGCTTGATGAGCTGGCGGCCCAGGTCGGTGATGTGGAACTCGCCCGTGGCCGTCTTGCCGATGTAGGCCCATTCCAGCAAGCGCCCGGACAGGTGGTGCTTGAGCGCGTCGGGCACGCTGATGGCCTGGCCCATTTCGAGCTGCTTCAGCGTGGCGATCTCATCCACGGTAGGTTCAAACGCGGGCGCGTGGTACAGGGGCTGGGCGGTAGCCATGGCAAGTCCTCCTGGTGCAGTGGTGCGGCGACCGTTGCGTTGCACCGGAGGGTGCTTCGCCGGGCGACCGCTGCACACCAGGGTATTGCGGATGGCCGTTGCGCGCAACCGGCGGAGCCCCCGACCTCCCGCAAAGAGGCGGCATCACCCGAGCGCCAGCGCAGGGCGGTGGGTATCAGGGATGATCATGGTTTTGCGCCTGCGCGCCGCCCTGACCGCCTTCAATGCTCTACGCCCTGACCGCCCTCTTCATCCTCCAGTTGCTGGGAGAACTTCTGGTCCAACTCCTGGGTCTGCCCCTGCCTGGCGCTCTCGCAGGCATGTTGCTGCTGCTGGCGGCGCTGCTGGCATACGGGCGCGTCCCGCAGGCGCTGGAGAGCACCGCGGGCAGCCTGCTGCAGAACATGATGCTGCTGTTCATCCCGGCGATCGCCGGGGTCATGCTGCACTTTGACCGCATCGCGCGCGAATGGCTGCCGTTCCTCGTGGCCGGCATCGTGGGGGCGGCCATCACGCTGGTGGTGACGGCCTGGACGCTGCGCTGGCTGCTGCGCGACAGCGCCGACGCACGCCCGCGCGAGCAGGAGCAGGCCCCGTGAGCGCGTCTCTCCCCGGGCTGGCCGCATGGCTCACGGCGTCGCCCCTGCCCTGGCTGGCGCTGACGCTGGCGGCCTACACGCTGACGCTGACGCTGTATCGGCGCAGCGGCGCACACCCGCTACTGATCCCACCACTGACGGCGACGGCGCTCGTCGTGGCGGTGCTGCTGCTCACGGGCACGCCCTACGCCACCTACCGCGAGGGCACGCAACTGCTGAGCTTTCTCATCGGCCCCGCCACGGTGGCGTTGGCCGTGCCGCTGTTCGCGCAGCGCGAGCGCATTCGCCAGCTCTGGCGCCCGATCAGCGTGGCGCTGCTCGTGGGCTGCACGGTGGCGATCGTCTCCGCCCTGCTGCTGGCCTGGGCTCTGGGCGCATCGTATGAGACGCTGATGGCGCTCGCACCCAAATCCGCCACCATGCCGATCGCGCTGCCCGTGGCGGAGCGCATCGGCGGCGCGCCATCGCTGGCAGCGGTGGCCGTGGCCATCACGGGCATTGCGGGGGCGGTGCTGGCGGGGCCGCTGCTGCGCCTGCTGCGCGTGCACGACCCGGCCGTGCGCGGCTTTGCCATCGGCCTCACGGCCCATGCCATCGGCACGGCGCGCGAACTGCAGGTGCATCCCACGGCCGGTGCCTTCGCCGCGCTGGCGATGGGCCTGAACGGTGTGGCCACTGCCGTGCTGGTGCCGGTATGCGTCGCGTTGATGGGTGGACGCTGATCGACAGATGCTGAAGAGCGGCTACGCCAGCGGCCCGGCCACCGCCATGTCCTGCAGCCAGCCAGCGAACGCGGCCAGCACCGGCGGCTGGGGCTGCGCGGGGCTCACGAGGTAGTAACCCCGCTCGCCACGCAACGGACGCGGGCAGGCCACCACCAGCTCGCCCCGGGCGATCTCGGCCTCGATCAGCATGGGCGGCATCAGCGCAATCCCCAGGCCGTGGGCCGCCGCGGCGGCCGTCATGGAGAACAGTTCATAGCGCGGCCCTTCCAGCGCGCGCGGCGCATCCAACACGCCCATGGCATCGAACCACTGTCGCCAGCCATAGGGCCGGGTGCTTTGCTGCAGTAGCGGCAGCCGCGCCAGCGCCTGTGGCGGCAGGCCCTGGTGTGCACGGCCCGTGCCGCGCGGCATGCCCAGTTGCTGCGCCGCCGTCTCCAGCAGGCGCGGGCTGGACACGGGCACCACGTCCTCCTGCATCAGCAGCTGCGCCTGCACGCCGGGCCAGTTGGCGACCTGCTCGGGCGTGCCCGCGTACAGCGCCGCGTCGAAGGCCGTATCGTTGAACAGGAAGGGCCGGGTCTGCGTCTCGATGTGCACCACGATCTCGGGGTGGCGCGCGGCCAGCAGAGGCAGGCGCGGGATCAGCCAGCGCGTGGCAAAGGTGGCCACTGCCGCAAGCGAAATGGCGCCGCCATGCCCCTGGTGGGCCATGACGTCGAGCGTGTCGCGCTCCAGCCCCTGCAGCCAGCGCGCCACCTGCTGCCCGTAATGCCGCCCCGCGGGGGTGAGCACCACCCCGTGGCGCGTGCGGCGAAAGAGTTGCACGCCCAGTTGCTCCTCCAGCGCCAGGATTTGGCGCGACACCGCGCTTTGCGTCAGCGCCAACTCCTGCGCGGCGCGGGTATAGCTCTCGTGCCGCGCAGCGGCTTCGAAGCAGGCCAGCGCCTGGGTGGATGGCAGGTGTCGTCGCATCGCAGCATCTTAGCCAGATATTCTTAAATCAAATATCTGGATGCGAATAACTCGCTTGCTGCCGCTCACTCACACGCCATACGATCACCTTCGTTAACCAAGCAATGCACCTTGTGCATGCTTGGGTCCTACCACCCACCCCGCATTCCAGCACTGGAGACACCATGACCCGCACCGCCTTCCAATGGGACGACCCCTTCCAACTCGACCAGCAGCTCACCGAGGACGAGCGCGCCGTCCGTGACGCCGCGCGCGCCTACTGCCAGGACAAGCTGGCGCCCCGCGTGCTGGACATGTTCCGCCACGAGAAGACCGACGTGACCATCTTCCGCGAGATGGGCGAGCTGGGCCTGCTGGGCCCCACCATCCCCACCGAATACGGCGGCGCCGGCCTGAACTACGTGAGCTACGGCTTGGTAGCGCGCGAGATCGAGCGCGTGGACTCGGGCTATCGCTCCATGGCGTCGGTGCAGTCGTCGCTGGTGATGGTGCCGATCAACGAGTTCGGTTCCGAGGCGCAGAAGCAGAAGTACCTGCCCAAGCTGGCTTCCGGCGAATTCATCGGCTGCTTCGGCCTGACCGAGCCCGACCACGGCTCCGACCCCGGCAGCATGGCCACGCGCGCCTACAAGGTGGACGGCGGCTATCGCCTCAAGGGCAACAAGATGTGGATCACCAACAGCCCCGTGGCCGACGTGTTCGTCGTCTGGGCCAAGGAAGTGGAGGCATCCGGCACCGTGGGCCAGATCCGCGGCTTCATCCTGGACAAGGGCATGAAGGGCCTGTCCGCCCCCGCCATCCACGGCAAGGTGGGCCTGCGCGCCTCCATCACCGGTGAGATCGTGATGGACGACGTGTTCGTGCCCGAGGAAAACGCCTTCCCCGAAGTGCGCGGGTTGAAGGGCCCGTTCACCTGCCTGAACAGCGCACGCTTCGGCATCGCCTGGGGCGCCATGGGCGCGGCCGAGTTCTGCTGGCACACCGCGCGCCAGTACACGCTGGACCGCAAGCAGTTCGGCCGCCCGCTGGCCGCCAACCAGCTCGTGCAGAAAAAGCTGGCCGACATGCAGACCGAGATCACGCTGGGCCTGCAGGCCGCGCTGCGCGTGGGCCGCATGAAGGACGAGCACCAGAACGTGGTCGAGATCACCTCGCTGATCAAGCGCAACAACTGCGGCAAGGCGCTGGACATCGCCCGCCTGGCGCGCGACATGATGGGCGGCAACGGCATCAGCGACGAGTTCGGCGTGGCGCGCCATCTGGTGAACCTGGAGGTGGTCAACACCTACGAGGGCACGCACGACGTGCACGCGCTCATCCTGGGCCGCGCGCAGACGGGCATCGCCGCGTTCGCCAACTGAGGCCAGCGCCGCGGCGCACCTCAAAAATAGGAGCACGCTGCGCCTGGCCACGCTTGATTTCAAATTGTTTTAAATACCAAATCAAGCATGGACAAGCGCAAGCAGCTCACTTTTTCATAGCACCCACTCTGCAGCCATGACCCCACCCACCGCCCCCGCCGGCGCGCTTGCCGGCATCAAGGTGCTGGACCTCTCGCGCGTGCTCGCCGGTCCCTGGTGCACCCAGATGCTGGCCGATCTGGGCGCCGACGTGGTCAAGGTCGAGCGCCCCCAGGCCGGTGACGACACGCGCCACTGGGGCCCGCCCTTCCTGAAGGACGACGCTGGCCGCGACACGCGCGAGGCCAGCTACTTCACCGCCTGCAACCGCAACAAGCGCAGCATCACCGTGGACATGGCCCATCCCGAGGGCCAGGCGCTGCTGCGCCGCATGGCCGCCGAGGCCGACGTGGTGGTCGAGAATTTCAAGGTGGGGGGCCTCGCGCAATACGGGCTGGACTACGCCAGCCTGAAAGCGCTGAACCCGCGCCTGGTCTACTGCTCCATCACCGGCTTCGGCCAGGACGGGCCGTATGCCGAACGCGCCGGCTACGACCTGATGGTGCAGGCCATGTGCGGCCTGATGAGCATCACCGGCCATGCCGACGGGCAGCCCGGCGGCGGGCCTCTAAAGGTCGGCGTGGCCGTGGTGGACGTGTTCACCGGCCTGTACGCCAGCAACGCCATCCTGGCCGCGCTGAACGCGCGCGACAACGCCCGCAACGGCACCGGCGAAGGGCAGCACATCGACATGGCTTTGCTCGACGTGGGCATGGCCGTGCTGGCCAACCAGGCGGCGGGCTACCTGGCCACCGGGCAGGCGCCCGGACGCGCCGGCAACATCCACCCCAGCCTGGCGCCCTACCAGGACTTTCGCAGCCGCGACGGCAACGTGCTGCTGGCGATCGGCAACGACGGACAGTTCGCGCGCTTTTGCCAGGCGTGCGGCCACCCCGAATGGGCACAGGACGCACGCTTTGCCACCAATACCGCACGCGTGCAGCACCGCGCTGCGCTGCTGGCGCTGATGGAGCCCGTCCTGCAGACCCGCAGCACCGCCGAGTGGATCGCCCTGCTGGAGGACAAGGCCGTGCCCTGCGGCCCCATCAACACCATCGCCCAGGCCTTCGACGACCCACAGGTGCGCGCGCGCGGCATCCGCAGGGAGCTGCCCCGCGACGCCGGCGACGGCATCGCCCACGTGGCCACGGTGGCCAACCCCATGCGGCTGTCGGGCACGCCCGTCAGCTACCATCGCGCGCCACCCGCGCTCGGCCAGCACACCGACGAGGTGCTGCGCGAGCTGGGCCTGGATGCTTCGGCCATCGCAGCGCTCAAAGCGGGGGGTGCCATCTGACCCTTTTCCCGCACCGGTCCCGCCGGTGCGTCCTTCCCGCCATCACTGGCACGCCATTGCTTCACCACATCGATAACAGGAGATAAAAGCATGATTCGTCGCAGCGCACTCACCCTGGGCCTGCTGGCCCTGCTCGGCTCGGCCGCCCAGGCCCAGTCCGGCTACCCCAACAAGCCCATCCGCCTGCTGGTGCCCTTCGCCGCGGGCGGCACCACCGACCTGATCGCCCGCGTGGTGGCCGAGCCCCTGGGCCGCGAGCTGGGCCAGCCCGTGGTGGTGGAGAACAAGGGCGGCGGCGGCGGCGCCATCGGTGCGGCCGAAACCGCGCGCGCCACGCCGGACGGCTACAACCTGGGCGTGGCCACCGTGTCCACCACGGCCACCAACCCGGCCATCAACCCCAAGATCCCCTACAACGTGTTCACCGACTTCACCCCGGTCGTGAACATCGCCGCCACGCCCAACGTGATTGCGGCCAACCCGCAGTTCGTCGGCAAGGAATACAAGAGCTTCCTGGCCGAAGTCAAGAAGACTCCAGGCAAGTACTCGTTCGGCTCGCCCGGCACCGGCAGCATCGGCCACCTGATGATGGAAATGTTCATGCTGGAGACCGGCACCCAGCTGGTGCACGTGCCCTACCGCGGCTCGGGCCCGGCACTGAACGACGCCGTCGCCGGCCAGATCCCGCTGATCTTCGACAACCTGCCGTCCGCCCTGCCCTTCATCAAGGACAAGCGCCTGACCGCCCTGGTGGTGGCCGCCCCGCAGCGCCTGGCCGTGCTGCCCGACGTGCCCACACTGGCCGAAGTGGGCCTGCCCAACGTGAACCGCATGGCCTATTACGGCATCATCGGACCCAAGGGTCTGCCCAAGGACATCGTGGACAAGGTCAACGCCGCAGTGCACAAGGTGCTGAAGGACCCTGCGGTGCGCAAGCGCATTGAGGACACGGGCTCGCTGATCGTGGCCGACACGCCGGCGAAGTTCGCCCAGGAAATCAAGGCGGAGTACACGGCTTACAAAAACGTGGTGGACAAGCAGAAGCTCACCATGGACTGAGTCCACCGTGCGCCAGAACGCCGACAACGCGCGCCAGGCCAACCAACTGGCCGCCAACGCCTCGCAGGTCGCCAGCCAGGGCGGCGAAGTGGTGACCCAGGTCGTCACCACCATGCAGGGCATCAACGAAAGCAGCCACCGCATCGCGGACATCATCGGCGTCATCGACGGCATCGCCTTCCAGACCAACATCCTGGCGCTGAACGCCGCGGTGGAGGCCGCACGCGCCGGCGAGCAGGGCCGCGGATTCGCCGTGGTGGCCGGCGAGGTGCGCGCGCTGGCCCAGCGCTCGGCCGCCGCGGCCAAGGAGATCAAGCAACTGATCCACACCAGCGTGGAGCGGGCGGAGCAAGGGTCCGCACTGGTCGGCCAAGCCGGCGCCACCATGACGGAGGTGGTGACGGCCATCCAGCGGGTGAGCGGCATCGTGGCCGAGATCAGCACCGCCAGCCAGGAGCAAAGCGCCGGGGTGCACCAGGTGAGCGATGCCGTGGCGCAGATGGACCAGGCCACGCAGCAGAACGCCGCACTGGTGGAGGAAAGCGCAGCCGCCGCCGACAGCCTGAAGCTGCAGGCCGAGCAACTGGTGCAGTCCGTGGCCCTGTTCCGCCTGCGCGCCGACGGCTCCGTGCCCGCAGCGCAACAGCACGGGTAGGCAGCGTCGGCACCCTTGCGCCAGGCGGAATCATCGCGCGCCGCGCGGCCGCCAAGCCCTGCGCTGGCGGCGAAACACCCGGTCACAATGGTGAAGAGGCGGCAAAGCCTGACAAAGCCGGTCCGGTAGGGTCAACCAAAATGGTCCGACGCGCGTCTGACACACAAGAGGTGGCAGCGAGACCACCGCCTTTACCACCACAGCGCCGGCCCGGACCGCCCGGCGTGCTTACCCGGGAGACCTCTCCATGCCTCTTTCGCGTTGGACTTGTGTGCGCATCCTCACCGCCGGCGTGCTCGCCTCGCTGGCTGTCGGCTGCGCCGCTGTGCCGGGTGACCCCTACTACGATGGGGGCGGCTACTATCCCGCGCCATCGTCCATGACGGTGTACGAGCAGCCCGGCGTGATCTATACCGCCCCGCCGTTAGGCTGGCGCGACTACCCCCCGCCGCCTTCCGGCTGGCGTGAAGACGCCTGGCGCGAGCGCCAGTGGCGGGAAGCGCGTGAGCGCCAATGGCGCGAGGCCCAGGAGCGCGAACGCCGTGAGGCGGACCGTCGTCGCGAAGCCGACCGCCGCCGCGATGCGGACCGCCGTGAAGCCGACCGGCGCGAAGCGGAACGCCGCCGCGACGCCGAACGTTGGGAGGCCGAACGCCGCCGCGACTGGGACCAGCGCCGTAAGGAAGACCAACTGCTGCGCCACCCCAACCCCGACGTGGCACGAGAACGGCAGCTGCAGTTCGAACGTGACCGCCGCGCGGAGCGCGAAGCCGAGCGGGAGCGACGCAACCAGGCATTCCAGCCCCAGCCCGGCGACCGCCCCAACCCGCGCCCCGACTGGCGCTGAAGGCCGCCCATGACCCGAGCCCTGCCTGGCTCCCTTGGCACCGTCAGTGCCGCGCTGGCGCTGACGCTGGTTACCTGTCTGCCCCTGCCGTCAATGGCCCAGGTGGTGCGCTGCACCGACCCGGCCACGGGCAAGGTGACTTACACCGATGGCGACTGCGGCCGCGGCCAGTCCGCACGCGAAGTCGAAGCCCGCAAGACCCCCCAGGAAATCCAGCAGGAGCGCGAGCAAGCCGCCGAAGCCCTGGAGCGCAAGCAGGAGCGACAGCAATGGGAGCGCCAGCAACAGCGCGACGCCGAGCCCGCGACGCGCGCAGCGCGCCCTCGCGCCACCCCGGCCGATCCATCGCAATCCGTAGACTGCCAGCGCGCAAGGCGCAACCTGCAGGAGGTGCTCTCCACCATGGGCCGCGGCATGTACGACGAGCAGGCGCGGCTGGATGCGGCGCAGCGCCAGGCTGACCTCGCGTGCCTGAGTCCGGCGGACTATGCACGCGCGGAGAGCGCGCGCTCCAGCCGCACCGTCTATCCCTCGCCCTACTACGCCCCGCCGGTGGTGGTGGTGCCACCACGGCCCGCGCCGCCGCCGCGGCGCGAAATCACGCACTGCAACGTGTTTCGCTGCTACGACAAGCAGGGCAACACCTACCCCCGCTAAGGGTGCGGTGCCTGCAGCCCTTCGCGCACGGTGGGGTAGCGCAAGCGCAGGCGCAGTTCGCGCGCCATGCGCTTAGTGGTCAACCGCCGCGATTCGCCCATGAAACTCAGCAGCGACAGCGGTAGCTGCTCCTGCGCGGTACTGCGCTGCACGCGCGGCGGACGCGGCAAGCCATAGAGGTCGGCCGCGAAGTCGAAGTAGTCTCCCATCTTGAGCTGGCTGTCGTCTGCCACGTTGTAGATGCGTTGCGCACGGGCGCGCCACAGCGCCAGCATGCAGGCCCGCGCCAGGTCATCCGCATGGATGTGGTTGGTATAGACGTCGTCAGGCTCGGCCAGCACGGGCGTGCCGCGGCGCAGGCGCGCTTCGGGCGTGCCGCCCTCACGGTCAGGGGCGTAGATGCCGGGCACGCGCAGAATGCTCACGGGCACGCCCGCACGGCCCAGGTGACGCATGGCGCGCTCGGCATTCACGCGGCGCTGCGCGCGCGGCGTGGCGGGCGCCACGGGCCGCGACTCGGGCACCCAGTCCCCCGCGCAGTCGCCATACACGCCACTGGTGGAGGCATACACCAGGGATTGCGGCAGCGTGCGCCGGCGCAGCGCACGCGCCAGCGCCGTGCTGCGGGGGTCCAGCCACCAGCGCGGACCAACCTCGCGCTCGCCAGGTGGCGGCGCCAGATGCAGCACCCGCGTGGCCACGCCCGCCAGGCGCGCCAGCGTGGCCGCATCGTCCAGATTGCCCAGCAGCGGCGTAACGCCCGCCCCACGCAGCTGCGGCACGCGCGTGGGCGAGGACGTGAGCGCAAGCACGCGCGGGCGGCCACTCCCGCCCTGGGGTCCGTTCAGGCTGCGCACCACGCGCAGCCCCACGTCGCCGCAGCCAATGATGAGCACGCGCTGGCGGCGAAAGCGCGCCGGCAGGGCGCCGAGAGGGTTTTGGATTGAGGGCAAAATCGGTCGGTTTGCTTGAAGACAACTCCAAGGATACCCACTGTCATGACCAGCGCAGAGACCGCATTCCAGATCACCGTGCAGCCCAGTGGCCGTGCCTTCGAGGCGCAGGCTGGCGAAACCATCCTGTCCGCGGCCATCCGCGGCGGCGTGGGCATGCCCTACGGTTGCAAGGACGGTGCCTGCGGCTCGTGCAAGTGCAAGAAGCTCAGCGGCTCGGTGGTGCACGGCGAGCACCAACAGAAGGCGCTGAGCACCGAGGAGGAAGAAGCCGGCTTCGTGCTCACCTGCTGTGCCCAGCCGCTGACCGACGTGGTGCTGGAATCGCGCCAGGTGACCGACGAGAGCGCCTATCCCATCAAGAAGCTGCCGGTGCGCGTGGCGGCGCTCACGCGCGCATCGCACGATGTGATGCAGGTGCGCCTGCAACTGCCCGCGGCCGACACCTTCCGCTACCACGCGGGCCAGTACATCGAATTCATCCTGCGTGACGGCGCGCGCCGCGCGTACTCCATGGCCAACGCACCCCACACGCAGGAAGGCGCGCCAGGCGTGGAGCTGCACATCCGCCACATGCCCGGCGGGCGCTTCACCGACCATGTGTTCAACGCCATGAAGGAGAAGGAAATCCTGCGCGTGGAGGGCCCTTTCGGCAGCTTCTTCCTGCGCGAGGATTCCGACAAGCCCATGGTGTTTCTGGCTTCGGGCACGGGCTTCGCGCCCATCAAGGCGCTGATCGAACACATGCAGCACAAGGGCATCACGCGCCCGGCCACGCTCTACTGGGGCGGGCGCCGCCCGGCGGACCTGTACATGGACGGCTGGATCCGCGAGCGCCTGGCCGCGCTGCCAAACCTGCGCTACGTGCCCGTGGTCTCCGACGCCCTGCCCGAGGACGGCTGGGCTGGCCGCACGGGCTTCGTGCACCAGGCGGTCATGGAGGACATTGCCGACCTCTCGGGCTATCAGGTCTATGCCTGCGGCGCGCCCATCGTGGTGGACTCGGCCCGCGCCGCCTACAGCGCGGAGCGTGGCCTGCCGCCCGACGAGTTCTACGCCGACGCGTTCACGTCCGAGGCCGACAAGCACGGCGGCTGACGGGCGCTTCCCCGCGGCGCACCGCGCACGACCCTGCGCCACGCAACGGGCGTTGCGCCCGGCCAGCAGGTGTCGTGGAACGGGATCTGCCAGACCACGGGCGCCGTGCGCGATCCGCGGCGCACGGCACCGCGAAGTGCTGCAACAGGGCCGCGATAAGCGCCGCCGCTCAGGGAGCGTGCTTCGCTCAAGCGATCATGTCGCGGCACAGGCTGGCGCAGCGCTTACAGGCTTCCGCGCAGTCCTGGCAATGATCCGCCGCGTGGCTTATGCATTCCTGTGCGCAGCTTTCGCAGATGCGCGCGCACAGCTCGCAGACATAGTTCACGTGCGGACTCTCGCGGGCCATAGTGGCAGCGGCCAGGCGACAGATGTCGGCGCAGTCCATGTCCAGCGCGATGCACTTGGCCATGTGGCGCGGGTCGGGCTCGCGCAGGCACGCCGCGGCGCAGAAATCGCAGGTGGCAGCGCATGCGTTGCAGGCCGCGATGCAGTGGGAGTAGCGTGATTCGTCCAGGATGGTGGGGGCGTCCAGCATGTCAGTCCTTTCATGGGTGGGGGCAGGCAAGGCCCGGGCCCATCGTAGAAAGATGCGCCGCGCCTTGTCGTAGGACAGGGCAGCATTGCGGCGCCACGGAAGCGTCTTCCATTTTTTGCACAATGGAGGCCTATGAACCGCAGACACCTTCTTCTTTCGGCCGCTGCCATTGGCGTGGCACTCGCAGCCCCCCTGAGCCACGCGCAGGACGCGCCGATCCGCCTGGTCGTGCCCTACGCGCCTGGCGGCCCGCTGGACGTGACGGCGCGTGCGCTGGCCGAGCGCGTGCGCGACACGCTCGGCGTGGTGGTCGTCGACAACAAGGCGGGTGCGGGCGGCAACATCGGCGCCGATCTGATCGCCAAGTCCGCGCCCGACGGGCACACCATCGGCATCGCCGCCACGGCCACGCACGCCGTGAACCCCTGGCTGTACAACCGCATGCCCTACGACGCGGCCAAGGACTTCGCCGGCATCACGCAGATGGTGCGCGTGCCCAACGTGCTGGTGGTCAACGCCGCGCGGGCCGAGCAGCTCAAGATCAACACCCTGCAGGACCTGATCGCCTACGCCAAGGCCAACCCCGCCAAGCTCAACTACGGCAGCGGCGGCAACGGCAGCGCCGGCCACCTGGCGGGCGAGATGTTCAAGCAGAAGGCCGGCATCTTCGCGCTGCACATCCCCTACCGCGGCGCCAGCCCCGCGCAGCTGGCCCTGCTGGCCGGCGAGGTGGACTTCAACATCGACAACCTGGCCGCCGCCGCGCCCAACATCAAGTCGGGCAAGCTCAAGGCCCTGGCCGTCACCTCGCTGGAAGCCAGCCCCATGCTGCCCGGCGTGCCCCCGCTGTCGCAGACCTTCAAGGGTTTTGCCATCGACACCTGGTGGGGTCTGGTGGCACCGGCCGGCACGCCCAAGCCCGTGATCGCCAAGCTCAACAAGGCCTTCACAGAGGCACTCAAGGCACCGGAAACCAAGACGCGCTTTTCCGCGCTGATGGCCGAGCCCGTGGCCACCACGCCCGAGCAGTTCGACGCCTTCATGGCCGCCGAGCGCGCCAA
The DNA here is from genome assembly GCF_001023515.1 of Diaphorobacter sp. J5-51. Lineage (NCBI taxonomy): Bacteria > Pseudomonadati > Pseudomonadota > Betaproteobacteria > Burkholderiales > Comamonadaceae > Diaphorobacter > Diaphorobacter sp. J5-51. The sequence goes on from NZ_JSYI01000081.1 coordinate 17,890, forward strand.
GTACCAGCAGGTGGTGAAGGCCTCCGGCGCCAAGGTGGACTGACCGGAACGCGGCATTCCGGGTGCCACCGGAGTGCCGCGGGCGGCGCACGGCGCGACTGTCCGGGCGTGTCGTCGTCAGCCTGGGGCCAAGCCGCCCCAACGGCGCCCCCCTGTTGCGCTGCCGCACCCGCCGCCACGGCGGTGACGCCTCGCAACCGGCGGCGCGCTCACATCAAAAATAAGAGCGCCTCACGCTTGCCATATGGCGGTTTGCAGGTGGTTTCACCTTCAAACGTCCGCACGACCAGCGCAAGCAGCTATTAATTCAGGAGTTTGCGCCCAGCCATTCGGTGGCTTCGGCCAGGCGCTCGATGCGCTGGCCGCTGGCCAGGGCGCGCTGGGCGGCTGTGCCACACGTCTGGGCCAGGCCGGGCGCCAGTTCCGCCAAAGGAAGGAGCACGAAGGCCCGCTCGCCCATGCGCGGGTGGGGCAGCGTGAGTTCGGCGCCGTCCAGGCGCTCCTCCCCGTACAACAGCAGATCCAGGTCCAGCGTGCGTGGCGCGTTGCGGTAGGGGCGCTCGCGCCCCGCGGCCTGCTCGATGGCCTGCAGGGCATGCAGCAGCGCCAGTGGCGCCAAGGTGGTCTGCAACTGCGCCACGGCATTGAGATAGTCGGGCCCGCCGGCATCCACCGGCGCGCTGCGGTACAGCGACGAGACCTGCCGCACCTGGGTGCCGGGCAACGCGCCCATCGCCCGCACCGCGTCGCGCAGCGCGCCGCGCGCATCCCCCAGATTAGCTCCCAGGCCCACCCAGGCGCTGGCCGCCACGGAAGGCCGGGTCACGCCTCGCCCGCGGGCGCGCCACCCTCGGATGCACCGCTGCCCGTGGGCTTGCGGCGACGGCGGCGGCGCTTCTTGGGCGCAGCAGCGTCCTCTGCCGCTGGCTCGGCCAGGGAATCACCGGCATCGCTGGCCCAGCGCGGGGGCTCGGCGTCGTCCGTGGCGACTGGCACGGCCTTGGGCACGCGCCGTACCGTGGGCTGGGCCTTGCGCTGGCGCGCGCGCTGCTCCTCGCGCGCCTGCTCGATCATGTCCTCACGGCGCGCATCGTCGGCCAGCGAGAACTCCTGCCACCACTCGGCCAGCGCCTCCTCCACCTCGCCCACGTCCGCGCGCAGGCGCAGGAAGTCGAAGCCTGCGCGAAAACGCAGGTGCGCCACCATGCCGAAGGGCGTGCTGCCCGAGCGTTTCTCGAAGCGCGGCTGCATGACCCAGATCTCGCGCATGTCCGCCGCCAGCTTGCCGCGGCCGGAGACATCGCCGATGCGCTTGTCGAACACATCGTCGATCGCATCCTGCAGCGCCGGGAAGGGCTGCTGGCGCCCCAGGCGCTGCTCCCAGCCGGCCTTCACGTCCTGCCACAGCACACAGGCCAGCAGGAAGCTGGGCGCAACGGGCTTGCCCTCGCCCACGCGGCGGTCGGTGTCGGCCAGCGCAGCCTGCACGAACGGGTGGCTGGAACGGTCCACCACCACGTCCAGCAGCGGGTAGATGCCCGTGGCCAGCCCCAGGGACTTGAGCTGCGCGATCGAGGCCAGCGCGTGGCCGGTCTGCAGCAGCTTCAGCATCTCGTCGAACAGGCGGCTTTGCGGCACCTCCCGCAGCAGCGGCTCGCACTCCACCAGGGGCTTGGCGGTCTTGGGCTCCAGGGCAAAGCCCAGCGGGCTGAGCTTGGCCGCAAAGCGCACGGCGCGGATGATGCGCACGGGGTCCTCGCGGTAGCGCGTGGCCGGGTCGCCGATCATGCGCAGCACGCGTTTCTTGGCGTCCTCGATGCCCTTGTGGAAGTCCACCACGACCTCAGTCTCTGGGTCGTAGTACATGGCGTTGACGGTGAAGTCGCGCCGCGTGGCGTCCTCGTCCTGCGGGCCCCAGACGTTGTCGCGCAGCACGCGGCCGCTGGCGTCCACGGCATGGTGCATGCCGGCCAGCTGGGCCTTGCTGGTCTTTTCGTTGCCCCCCACCTGCTCGGCTGCCGCATTGTCCATGTAGGCGCGGAAAGTGGAGACCTCGATCACCTCATGCTCGCGCCCGCGGCCGTGCACCACGTGCACGATGCGAAAGCGCTTGCCGATGATGAAGGCGCGCCGGAACAGGCCCTTGACCTGCTCGGGCGTGGCGTTGGTGGCCACGTCGAAGTCCTTGGGCTTGAGGCCCAGCAGCAGGTCACGCACCGCGCCGCCGACGATGTAGGCCTCGTAGCCCGCCTGCTTGAGTGTGCGCACCACGTCGCTGGCGCGGCGGTCCACCAGTTCAGGGTTGATGCCGTGCACCGCGGCGGGCACTTCCGCACGCTTGCCAAAGCGGCCGCGTGTGCCACGGCCCGCGCCGGCGGCGCCCTTGCCCAGCAGTTTGTCGATGAAGGTCTTGATCATGGGTGTGGGGGAAACAGGTCCAGAATGCGCCAGCCGCGCTGGGAAGCCAGTGCGCGCAGGCGTGGATCGGGGTTGGTGGCGACGGGATGATCCACCTTTTCCAGCAGCGGCACGTCGTTCATGGAGTCACTGTAGAACGTGCTGTCCACGTCCGTCCAGCGCAGGCCACGCTCGGCCAGCCACTGCTCCATGCGCTGCACCTTGCCCTCGCGCATGGAGGGCACGCCGCGAATGCCGCCGGTGATCCAGCCGTCGTCGCCGCGCTCCAGCTCCACGGCGACCAGCTGATCCACGCCCAACGCCAGGGCGATGGGGCGGGTGACGAACTCGTTGGTGGCGGTGATGATGAGCACCTCGTCGCCCGCGTCGCGGTGGCGCTGCACCAGCGCGCGCGCTTCCTCGCGCAGCGCGGGCTGGATCACCTCGCGCATGAACTGCGCGTGCGCCAGGGCCGCCGCCTCGGCGCCGCGCTGGCGAATGGCGTCGGTGGCGAAGCGCACGTAGTCGTGCACGTCCAGCCGCCCGGCGACGTAGTCGTCGTAGAACGCCTTGTTGCGCCGGCCGAACTCTTCGCGGTCGGCCCAGCCGATGCGGATGGTGAACTCGCCCCACTCGTAGTCGGAATCCAGGGGCAGCAGGGTGTGGTCCAGGTCGAACAGGGCCAGTCGGCGGCGTTGTACCTGCGTGTCAAAGGTCATGCGTTGATTGCAATGGGTGGATGAAAGCGCCCTGCACCGATGGCCGCGCGCTACTCGGTCTCCAGCATGGTCTTGAGCAGCGGGACGGTGACGGCGCGCTGCGTGCGCAGCGCAAAGCTGTCGAGCCGGTCCAGCAGCTGCATGAGGCTGCCCAGGTCGCGCGAAAAGCGGCCCAGCATGTAGTTCATGACCTCATCGGCCAGGAAGATGCCGCGCGCATCGGCCTGCTGGCGCAGCACGGCGCGACGCTCCTGCTCGTCCAGCAGCTGGAGCTGGAACACGTGGCCCCAGCCCAGCCGTGTGCGCAGGTCGTCGCGCAGCGGCAGGTCGGCCGGCGGCAGGTCGCCCGCGGCCAGTACCCAGCGGGGCGCTCCTTCGGTGGGGTTGATGGCGTTGACAAACCAGTTGAAAGCCGCCGCCTGCTGCGCCGTGGTGTACAGGTGCACTTCGTCGAGCAGCACCGCGCTCCAGCGCTCGTCGAAGGCCGAGGGCAGCGCGACGGAGGCGTCGAGCCAGCCCACGCTGGCGCCCTGCCCGCGCAGCGCCTCGTACGTGGCCCGCAGCAGGTGCGACTTGCCGGTGCCCGTTTCGCCCCATAGGTAGGTGGGCACGGGCGAGCGCGGCGCGGCGCCACCGGCCACCGCCAGCCGCAGGTGCTGCAGTGCCTGCGCGTTGGGGCCGGCATGGAAGTTGTCGAGCGTGGGGCCGGTCACCAGGCCAATGTCCAGGGCCAGCTGCTTCATGGCGAGCGCCACCCGCGCAAGTGCGGCGCGCCCCGGCCTCCGCGCGCAATGCGGAGCCTGGCCGGGCCGTAACGGGATGGAGTGGATGGCATGGGAGGCAAGGTAGGGGACGCGTCGCGGTTCACCGCCGCGAAACCACGGAGGCACCCGGAAAGCGGGTGGCACGCAGGGCGTGCAACCCGCGATTTTAGTGCGTCGATGGCCCAGACGACCCGAGCCCGGGCCGCGTGCGGCGCAGCCCGCCGCGCGGGGGCATTCGCGACCCGCCCGGGCGGACCCTTAAAATCCCCGCTTTCCGGCCCGCCGACCGCGGCCCTCAGCACTGACGCACATCCCATGAGTTCCTCTGTCCCCTCCACTCCCATCTCCTACAAAGACGCCGGCGTCGACATCGACGCAGGCGACGCGCTGGTCGAGCGCATCAAGCCGCTGGCCAAGAAGACCCTGCGCGAGGGGGTGATGGCGGGCATCGGCGGCTTTGGCGCGCTGTTCGAGGTGCCCAAGCGCTACCAGGAGCCGGTGCTGGTCTCGGGCACCGACGGCGTGGGCACCAAGCTCAAGCTGGCGTTCGAGTGGAACATGCACGACACCGTGGGCATCGACCTGGTGGCAATGAGCGTCAACGACGTGCTGGTACAGGGCGCCGAGCCTCTGTTCTTCCTGGACTACTTCGCCTGCGGCAAGCTGGACGTGGACACCGCCGCCGCAGTGGTGGGGGGTATCGCCCGTGGCTGTGAGCTGAGCGGCTGCGCACTGATCGGCGGCGAGACGGCCGAGATGCCCGGCATGTACCCCGACGGTGAATACGACCTGGCCGGCTTTGCCGTGGGCGCGGTCGAGAAGTCGAAGATCCTCACCGGCCAGACGGTGAAACCCGGCGACGTGGTGCTGGGCCTGGCCTCCAGCGGCGTGCATTCCAACGGTTTTTCGCTGGTGCGCAAGTGCATCGAGCGCGCCGCGGCCGCCGGCACGCTGCCCGACACGCTGGACGGCAAGCCCTTCAAGGCCGCCGTCATGGAGCCCACGCGCCTGTACGTGAAGAACGTGCTGGCCGCGCTGGCACAGCATCCGATCAAGGCCCTGGCCCACATCACCGGTGGTGGCCTGCTGGAGAACATTCCGCGGGTACTGCCCGAAGGCACGGCCGCCCACCTGAAGGCCGGCAGCTGGCCGCAGACCGAACTGTTCGCCTGGCTGCAAAAGACCGCCGGCATCGACGACATCGAGATGAACCGCACGTTCAACAACGGCATCGGGATGGTGGTGGTCGTGCCGGCGGAGGCCGCCGATGCCACGGCCGCCACGCTGCGCGCGCTGGGCGAGGCGGTGTACGCCATCGGTGCCATTGCCGAGCGTGGCGACGGCGCCGCCGTCGTCGTGGGCTGATCCAGCGCGATTGGCACGATGCCTTCGGGTCAGCCGCCGCAAGGCTCCGCCGCCACGCCTGCCGCCCTGAGGCCGCCATTCGCGCCCGCCACGCGGGGCGTGGTGATCGCCAGCTATGTGCTGATGGGGGCCGCGCTGCTGCTGGTGATGCTGCGCGGGCTGCTGCCCGGGCTGCTGTGCGTGTGCCTGGGTTTTCTGCTCACGCGTTGGCTGGCGCCACGCCTGGCGTGGCTCCCGTCGCGCACGGCGAACAGCATGGCAACCCGCGGCCAGACGGCAGCCGCCACGCTGGTCATGCTGTCTCCCTTGGTGCTGCTGGCGCTGGCGCTGTCGCATTCGCGCACCTATATCGTCGACGCCCCCCAGCAATACCGCGAACTGCTGGACTTCCTGGCCCGCACCGTGCTGGAACTGCGGCTGAAGCTGCCCACCGACATCGCGGCCCAGTTGCCCGAAGGCGCCGCCGAAATCCAGCGCACCATCGCCGCCTATCTGGCCGCCAAGGCCGGCGCCCTGGCCATGGCGGGGCGCGCCTGGCTCACGGGCCTGCTGTATGCCTATGTGGGCCTGCTGATCGGGGCACTGGCCGCCGTGCGCAGCGTGGGCGCTTCACGCGGCCCCTTGGCACAAGAGCTGGTGCTGCGCATCGCGCGTATGGGAGAGGCCTTCCGTCAGATCGTCGCGGCGCAGTTCTGGATTGCCGCCTTCAACACGCTGCTCACCGCACTGTTCCTGTTGCTGGTGCTGCCCCTGTGGGACTTGGACCTGCCCTACACCCCCGCTTTGATCACCCTGACCTTCGTGGCCGGCCTGGTGCCCATCGTGGGCAACCTGCTGTGCAACGCGGTCATCACGCTGGTGGGACTGTCGGTATCGCCCGTTGCGGCCGTGGCCTGCCTGGCCTTCCTGATCCTGATCCACAAGGCCGAGTACGTGATCAACGCCAAGGTCGTCGGGCGGCGCACCCACATGGGCGTGTGGGAGCTGCTGTCGGTGATGTTCGTGGCCGAAGCCGTCTTCGGCCCTGCGGGGCTGGTGGCGGCACCGCTGTTCTACGCCTACCTGAAGAAAGAACTGGAAGCCGCGCGGCTGGTATAGCCGTCGCGCCGCAAAAACCATAGCTGCTCGCGCTTGTCCAGAGAGCGCTGCAAGGCTTTTTCACCCCTAAACCCTCTTCCCGCGTCCGCCGCAGCGCCTGGCCCTCATCGCGCGCCCCGCACCCGGGATGACACTCGCCAACGCCTGCGATGTTGGGCTATTCTGGCGGCTGGCGCGCAGTGCGCCAGACACATCGTCATCACAGCCATAAGGGAGACTTTGCATGACCATTCTCGTCGCCTACGTTCCACGCCCCGAAGGCCGGGCCGCGCTGGACAAGGGCATCGAAATCGCCACCCGTCGCAATGAACGCCTGGTCGTCGTCAACGCCGGCCCCGGCGGGCGCCAGGAAGACCCCAGCATCGTCAACGGCTACGAGGCCGAACGTGTGGAGGAGCGCCTGGCCACGCTGCCGATCGAGGCCGAGTTCAAGCAGTTCGTGCGCGGCAAGAGCACCATCGAGGAGATCGAGGAAATGGTCGCGGCGCTGCAGGTATCCGTGCTGGTGATCGGCCTGCGCAAACGCTCGCCCGTCGGCAAGCTGCTGCTGGGCAGCATGGCGCAGGAGATTTTGCTCAACGTCGATTGCCCGGTATTGGCCGTCAAGGCCGCTTAAAGGCACGTCCGAGCGCCCCAGGGCGCTCGGCTCCCCCGGCCTCCGCTTGCCTTGGCGTGGACTGGACACCCGCCCAATCGTCAATCGTCAGTACCGCTCGGGCACGATCATGCTGCCGGGTGTGGGCTGGCGCAGGTAATCCGGGTGGCGCACGCGGTCGGGCAGCACCACCTCGGTATGCGGCACATCGGCATACGGCAGCTGCTCCAGCAAGTGGGCGATGCAGTTGAGGCGCGCTTTCTTCTTGTCCACGGCCTGCACCACCCACCAGGGGGCCTCGGGGATGTGGGTGCGCTCCAGCATCGCCTCCTTGGCCTTGGTGTATTCCTCCCAGCGCACGCGGCTCTCCAGGTCCATGGGGCTCAGTTTCCACTGCTTGAGCGGGTCGTGGATGCGCCCCAGGAACCGCAGGTGCTGCTCCTCGTCGGAAATCGAGAACCAGTACTTGATGAGCCGGATGCCTGAGCGCACGAGCATCTTCTCGAACTCCGGCACGCTGCGGAAGAACTCCTCGTACTCCTCCTCCGTGCAAAAACCCATCACTTTCTCGACGCCCGCGCGGTTGTACCAACTGCGGTCAAAGAGCACGATCTCGCCTGCCGCAGGCAGGTGCGCCACATAGCGCTGGAAGTACCACTGCGTGCGCTCGCGGTCATTGGGCGCAGGTAGCGCCGCCACGCGCACCACGCGCGGGTTCAACCGCTGCGTAATGCGCTTGATCACCCCGCCCTTGCCGGCGGCATCGCGCCCCTCGAAGATCACCACCACCTTCTGCCTTGAGTGCTGCACCCAGTCCTGCAGCTTGACCAGCTCGCCCTGCAGGCGGAACAGCTCCCGGAAATACTGCTGGCGTGCCAGCCGGTCCACGGGCGCCTGCAGGCCGTGCTCATCGAAGGCGCGGTCCTCGATCTCCAGCTCCAACTCCTCGTCATAGCCGTCGGCCAGATCGTCGGCGATGCGTTCCATGAGTTCGTGGGAATTGATCTCGGATATATGCGGCATGACTGGTACCTTCTCAGCAGGCAGAAGATGGTGACAACTCTTCGTGTCCAGCACATGACATGGTGCGCTTTTGCCATGTTTTTGTCACATGGCACGCTTGGCCTGGATCAGAAACGGCGCAGTTCTTTCACGCGCTGTGCGATCGCAGGGGCATCTTCGGCACCCGCAGCGTGGGCCAGATAGGTCTCCAGGTTCTCCAGCGCTTGCAGGGATGCGCCGCTCTCCGCATACGCCAGGCCGCGGTCGCGCCACTCGCTCCAGGCATCGGGCAGCAACACGATGAGCCGGTCCTGCACCGCCACCAGGCGACTCCAGTCCTGGCGCGCGCGGTGGATTTCCTTCAGATTGCGCAGCATGCGCGCAAGAATGTCCCGCTCCGTGGCGGCCTGCAGATACAGGCCCAGCGGAGCTTCGTCCTCCAGCGGTCCGTGTCCGCGGCGAAAAGGTTCCAGCCGCTCGCCCAGCGCTTCGCGCGAGAGGGAAAGCCCCGTCATCGGGTCCATCACGACCTGGCCCGTGGGCATGAGCACCTTGACCAGGAAATGCCCGGGAAAGGCCACCCCGTGCGCACGCAGGCCCACGCCCTGCGCCAGCTCCAGCCACAGCACCGCCAGCGAGATGGGAATGCCGCGCCGCTTCTCCAGCACGACGTGCAAATAGCTGTTACCCGGCGCGTAGTAGTCGTTGAGATTGCCCGCAAAGCCCAGTTCGCCAAAGAAAAACTGGTTGAGCAGATTGAGCCGCAGCAGCGGTTCGGCATCCTGCGCAATGCGCCGCTGCAGCCGCGCCTGCAGGCGGTCCATCTCGTCCAGGAACTGCTGCACATCCAGGCGCGGATACTCGTCCTGCGCGATGCAGGCCGCCGACTCCAGCAACGCGATGGCGCCGCCCTGCGGCACCTGGACCAGCGACGCGAAATACTCCAGCGGCGTGGGAACGGAATAGCTCAACGCCATGCGCCCTCTCCCTTCAGCGGCGCAACAGCTGGCGCAGCTTGAGCCCGCAGGCCCACAGCGCGCCAAAGTACAGCGCGGCCGATGCGGCGAGCAGCAGCGCCAGCAGTCCCGCACGCTGCAAGCTGTGCGCCCGCAGCGCCAGCCAGTCGAAGTGGTGGGAGGCCCAGAGCAGGAACACGGCCAGCAGCGCACTGGCGGCAATCACCTGCAGCGCAAACCGGCCCCAGCCTTCGCGCGGGCGAAAGCTTCCCCGCCGCAGCAGCCCCGTGAGCAGCCACAGGGCGTTGATGAGCGCACCCAGGCCAATCGACAGCGCCAGCCCAGCATGCGCCAGCAGGGGCACCAGCGCGGCATTCATGATCTGCGTGGCCACCAGCACCACGATGGCGATGCGCACGGGCGTGCGGATATCCTGGCTGGCGTAGTAACCCGGCGCCAGCACCTTGATGGCCACCAGGCCCAGCAACCCCGCTCCATAGCCTGCCAGCGCCACGGAGATCTGCCGCACGTCGCCGTCGTTCAGCGCACCATGGTGGAACAGCGTGGCCACCAGCGGCGTTGCGAAGGTCAGCAGTCCCACGGCGCAGGGTACGGCCAGCAGCACCACGATGCGCAGCCCCCAGTCCAACATGGCCGAGTAGCGTTCACCATCCCCCGCAGCCTTGGCGGCCGACAACTGCGGCGTGAGCACCACGCCCAGCGCCACGCCCAGCAGGGCCGTGGGAAATTCCATGAGGCGGTCGGCATAAAACAGCCATGTCACGCTGCCCGGTGTGAGATAGGACGCGATCTGCGTGTTGATCATCAGCGAGATCTGCGCCACCCCCACGCCCAGCAACGCCGGCGCCATCAGGGTAAGAATGCGGCGCACGCCTGGGTCCTGCCAGGCACTGCGTACCCTGCCCCAGGTCATGCCGATGCGGGGCAGCAGCCCCAGGCGGCGCAATGCGGGCAGTTGCACCGCCAGTTGCAGCACCCCGCCGCCCATCACCCCGCCCACCATGGCGTAGATGGGCTCTATGCCCCGCGCCGCCAGTTGTGGCGCGCCCAGCCAAGCGGCCGCGATCATGCACAGGTTCAGCAGCACGGGTGTGGCGGCCGGCACGCCAAAGCGCTTCCAGGTGTTGAGCACGCCCGCCGAAAGGGCCACCAGCGACATGAATCCAATGTAGGGGAACATCCAGCGCGTCATGAACACGGCGGCGTCGAACCCCTCCGGACTCTGGCGCAACCCGCTGGCCAGCGCCCACACGAGCAGCGGCGCTCCTACCACCCCCAGCACGCAGGTCAGTAGCAGCGCCCAGAACAGCGCCGTGGCCACGGCGTTCACGAGTGCATGGGTGTCCTCATCGCCATGCTGCGCCTTGTGCGCGGCCAGGACGGGCACGAAGGCCTGGCTGAACGCCCCTTCGGCGAACAAGCGGCGAAACAGGTTGGGAATGCGAAAAGCGACGTTGAAAGCGTCTGTCAGAACGTTGGCGCCGAACATCGAGGCCATGAGCAGATCACGCACCAGGCCCGTCACGCGGGAGGCCAGGGTCAACAGCGATACGGTGGAAGCGGCTTTGAACAGGGACACCAGCGCAAGTGTATGCGTTTGGCGTCGCGCCACGCCCGAAATGGCGGCTGCGCTATAATGGCCGGCTTTGCTGACAACATCCTCAGACACAAGGAACACATACCATGGCATCTGGAAAGCCAAAGAAAAAGAACCCCCGCCTGGCATCGGGCCGCAAGCGCGCCCGCCAAGGCCTCAAGCTGAACGCAGCCAACACCTCGCTGCGCTCCAAGTACCGCACCGCCGTCAAGAACGTCGAGAAGGCTGTTCTGGCCGGTGACAAGACCAAGGCAACCGAGTTGTTCGCCAAGGCCCAGTCCGTGCTGGACACCATCGCCGACAAGGGCATCTTCCACAAGAACAAGGCAGCTCGCGACAAGAGCCGCCTGTCCGCCAAGGTGAAAGCCTTGGCTCTGGCAGCCGCCTAAATTCACCGCCTGCCCCGCGCAGGCCAACAGCCCGGGTGGCTCGCCACCCGCCGTTTGTAACGGGTGCGCTGTCAGCAAAGCAGAGAAACCGCCTCCAGGCGGTTTTTTTGTGCCCGGCGCTGCTCGGCACAGCACCTCGGGGGCACACACGCCCACCCAAAAGAAAAGGCCTGTGTTGTCAGGCCTTGGGATCGGGGAGCAGGCAGGCTTCGACGACCTGCAAGTTGTTGTCTCTGGCAAAGTTGAGCACGAAGTCCCACGCCATGGGCTCGTGCGCCTGCAGGTCGCGGTGGACCACCACGCACTTCACTCCGTTCATGCTGGTAGGAATGCACCAGGGGGAGTAGTTCAGGTGGCTGCCAGGCACGGCACCGCCGGGGCGGAACTGGCTCATGACCCCCGCCAGGCGCTCGGCCCAGTCGCTGGGCCGAAAGGTCCTCCCTTCGAGGGTAATGCCTTGGATGAAGACTTCTTTGGAGGAGGGAGCAACCATCGGGTTCGGGTCGTGTAAGGGGCGCCGACCTTGTGCGTCGGCGTGGCACGGATTCTAACTCTTATATAAGAGCTACCCTCCAATGCCCCGGTGCCGCCTGCCAGCATTGAGCGCAAGCGCAGCGCATGACTGTGATGCGCAATCTTCAATGGTGCGCGCGGGGGCAGCCCCTAGAATCGCAATTCCCTTTTTTTGGGCTGTTCCCCGTTTCCCTCTCTTGTCAGGAGATGTCCGCATGACCGCATTTGTCGAGGCTGCCTCGCCCCACGTGATGAACACCTATGGCCGCGTACCCATCGCGCTGGAGCGAGGCCAGGGCGTGCGTGTGTGGGACGTGAACGGCAAGCAGTACCTCGACGGACTGGGCGGCATCGCCGTGAATACGCTGGGCCACAACCATCCCAAGCTGGTGCCGGCGCTGCAGGACCAGATCGCCAAGCTGATCCACACCTCCAACTACTACCATGTGCCAGGACAGGAAAAGCTGGCCCAGCTGCTGACCGAGCGCGCGCACATGACCAATGTGTTCTTCTGCAGCACCGGCCTGGAGGCCAACGAGGCTGCCATCAAGATCGCGCGCAAGTACGGCGTGGACAAGGGCATCGAAAAACCCGTGATCGTGGTCTACGACCATGCCTTCCACGGGCGCTCCATCGCCACCATGACCGCCACCGGCAACCCCAAGGTGCGCAACGGCTTCGGCCCGCTGCTGGAGGGCTTCCTGCGCGTGGCGCCCAATGACATCGAGGCGCTGCAGGAGGCCACCGAAGGCAACGCCAACATCGTCGCCGTGATGATGGAGCCCATCCAGGGCGAAGGCGGCCTGCATCCCATGCGCGCGGACTACCTGCAGCAGGTGCGCGCGCTGTGCGACGCCAACGGCTGGCTGCTGATGCTTGACGAGGTGCAGGCCGGCATGGGCCGCACCGGCAAGTGGTTTGCCCACCAGTGGGCCGGCATTGTCCCGGACGTGATGTCGCTGGCCAAGGGCCTGGGCTCGGGCGTTCCCGTGGGCGCAGTGCTGGCGCACGGCGCCGCCGCGCAGGTGCTCAAGCCGGGCAACCACGGCTCCACCTTCGGCGGCAACCCGCTCGCCATGCGCGCGGGCGTGGAAACCATCCGCATCATGGAAGAAGACGGCCTGCTGCAGAACGCCGCGGACGTGGGCGCCCACCTGAAGGCCGAGTTGCAGCGCGCACTGGGTGAGACCGCTGGCGTGAACGAAGTCCGCGGCCAGGGCCTGATCATCGGGATGGAGCTGGACCGCCCCTGCGGCGTGCTGATCGATCGCGCGGCCGAGGCCGGCCTGCTGCTGTCGGTGACCGCCGAGCGCGTGATCCGCCTGGTGCCCGCGCTCACCCTCACGCGCGCAGAGGCCGACGAGATCGTCGCCCTGCTCACACCCCTGGTGCAGACCTTCCTGTCTGAATGAAGAAGATCGACCGCGTATGAAGCACTACCTGCAATTCACCGACTTCACCGCCGACGAATACAACTACCTGTTCTCGCGCGCCGCCATCATCAAGGGCAAGTTCAAGAGCTACGAGAAGTACCACCCGCTAGCCGACCGCACCCTGGCCATGATCTTCGAGAAGGCCAGCACCCGCACGCGTGTGAGCTTCGAGGCCGGCATGTACCAGCTGGGCGGCAGCGTGGTGCACCTGACCACGGGCGACAGTCAGTTGGGTCGCGCCGAGCCCATCGAGGACAGCGCGCGCGTGATCAGCCGCATGACCGACCTGGTGATGATCCGCACCTTCGGCCACGACAAGATCGAGCGCTTCGCCGAATACTCGCGCGTGCCCGTCATCAACGGCCTGACCAACGAGTTCCATCCTTGCCAGATCATGGCGGACCTGTTCACCTACATCGAGCACCGCGGCTCGATCGCGGGCAAGGTCGTCGCCTGGGTGGGCGACGGCAACAACATGGCCAACACCTGGCTGCAGGCGGCCGATCTGCTGGGCTTCACCGTGCACGTGAGCACCCCCGGCGGCTACGAGGTGGACGAAAAGCTCGCCTTCGGCGGCAAGCCCCACCGCGCGGGCTGCTACAAGGTCTTTGCCGATCCCATGGATGCGTGCCGCGGCGCCGACCTGGTGACCACCGACGTGTGGACCAGCATGGGCTACGAGGCCGAGAACGAAGCGCGCCGCAAGGCCTTTGCCGACTGGTGCGTGGACGCCGAGATGATGGCCGTGGCCAAGCCCGACGCGCTGTTCATGCACTGCCTGCCCGCGCACCGCGGCGAGGAGGTGATGGCCGACGTGATCGACGGCCCCCAGTCCGTCGTCTGGGACGAGGCGGAAAACAGGATGCACGTGCAGAAGGCACTCATGGAGTACCTGCTGCTCGGTCGCGTCTAAACCCATCCCGCATCCCACCCATGGCCCTGGCGCAACTCCACCCCACGCGCCCGGGTCATCCACCCTGCCCCGCCCGCCAGCGCCCGCTGGCGCCTGAACTGCACGCGGCCGCCCGGCGCATGGCGGCACGCGTGCATGCGCTGCAGGTGCGCATTCATACCTTCTACCTGAAGTTCCTCCAGGGCCACACCTAGCGGCCCGGTTCTGCGCGGCAGGCGCCCCAGCGCATGCCCGCCCTCCCATCGCTCCCCCTGATCGCCCGCGATCCCCGGTGCCGGCTGCGCGTCGCACCTGGGATGGGGCCCGTTGCCGATGCACCAGAACCCGAGGAACCTGCATGTCCGTCCCCGTCCACCCCTGCCTGCACTGCGGTGCATGCTGCCAGAACTACCGCGTGGAGTTCTCCGTCTATGAACTGCAGTCCATGGGCGGGCGCGTGCCCGACGCCATGGCCCATGAGGCCGGAGGCAACCGCTACCGCATGAACGGCACCGAGCGCCACCCCGTGCGCTGCGTGGCACTGGCCGACCTGGGCAACGGCTGCATCGGCTGCGGCATCTACGACCAGCGTCCCCAGCCGTGCCGCGACTTTCCGTTCGCCTCCTACGGTTGCCACGACACGCGCGCCAAGCTGGGCCTGCCGCCGTTGACGGAGGGCGACACGCAGGAGTGGCAGCAGGCCGCTTGAAGTGGTTCTTCAAAAAGAAGAGCTGCTGGCGCTTGCCAGGCAATGATTTCAGATACTTTTGATACAGAAACCTTTGCCTGGCAAGCGCCAGCAGCTATGCTTTTAGGCCCGCGACCGGGCTATAGCGGCTTCAGGGCTTGCGTGCCGGCGCGCAGCGGTCTCCGGCGCAGGCATTGCAGCCCCCGCAACTGCTGCCGGTCTTGGCCATGGGCGCCAGTGCCGGGTGCACGCGCGCGGCGCGGGCGCGCCAGCGCTGTGGCAGCCAGCGCCACAGCAGCGCCAGGGCGGCCACGGCCACGATCACGGCGGTGAGAATGTCTTGCCACATGGTTCTGCTCCTTGGTGACTGTTTTCAACCACCGCCCAGCGCCAGGGCCACGCGGTAGGTGATGAAGCTGGCCGCATAGGCCAGTGCGAAGAGATAGCCCGTCATGACAAGCGGCCAGCGCCAGCCGTTGGTCTCGCGGCGCACGGCGGCGATGGTGGAGACGCACTGCGGCGCGAAGATGAACCACACCAGCAGCGACAGCGCCGTGGCCAGCGACCATTGCGCCGCCAGCATGGGTGCGAGCTGCGCGGCCGTGTCGTCGGCCGAAGCGGCAATCGCGTACACCGTGCCCAGGGCGCTCACCGCCACCTCGCGCGCGGCCATGCCGGGCACCAGGGCGATGCTGATCTGCCAATTGAAGCCGATGGGCGCAAAGATCACCTCCAGCGCGGCGCCGATGCGCCCGGCGAAGCTGTATTCGATGGCCGGCCCCGTGGCGTCGGCCGGCGGCGCGGGGTACGACGACAGGAACCACAGCAGGATGGTGACCAGCAGGATGATGCCGCCCACGCGGCGCAGGAAGATGCCCGCGCGCTCCCACAGCCCCAGCGCCAGGTTGCGCACGCTGGGCCAGCGGTAGGCGGGCAGCTCCATCAGCAGCGGCGTGGCGCCGTCGCCGCGCCGCGCCAGCCGCGCAACGGCCGCCACGGCCATGGCGCTCATGATGCCGCCCAGGTACAGCGCGAACAACACCAGCCCCTGCAGGTTGAACAGCCCCGCCACCGTGCGATCGGGGATGAAGGCCGCGATGAGCAGCGCGTACACCGGCAGGCGGGCCGAACAGGTCATCAGCGGCGCGATGAGGATGGTGACGAGCCGGTCGCGCCAGTCCGGAATGGAGCGCGTGGCCATGATGCCCGGCACCGCGCAGGCGAAGCTGGACAGCAGCGGAATGAACGAGCGTCCCGACAAGCCGACGGTGCCCATCACGCGGTCCAGCAGGAAGGCCGCGCGCGGCAGGTAGCCGGATTCCTCCAGCGCCAGGATGAAGAAGAACAGGATCAGGATCTGCGGCAGGAACACCAGCACCCCGCCTGCGCCGGCGATCACGCCGTCGGCCAGCAGGCTGCGCAGCGGCCCCTCGGCCATGTGGGCGTTCAGCCATTCGGCCACGGCGGCCGTGGCGCCTTCGATCCAGCCCATGGGCACCTCTGCCCAACTGAACACGGCCTGGAACATCAGGAACAGCGTCACTGCCAGCAGCAGCATGCCCCACAGCGGGTGCAGCACCACGGCGTCGATGCGGTCGTCGCGCTGCAGGCGCAGCGCGGGCTCGCGCACGGCCAGCCCCATGATGCGGCGCACTTCCTGGTGCAATTGCTGCACGCGCTGCGGGCGGTCTTCCTCCAGCGCATTGACGGGCGGTGGCGCCTGCGTGCCCACGGCGGCGCCGCGGGCGGCCTGCGGGGTGGCCTGCGGGGTGGCCGTGTCCAGCCACTGCAGCAGCTCGCGCGCCCCGTCGGCGCGCACGCCCACGGTGGTCACCACGGGCAGGCCCAGTTCGCGCGCCAGGACTTCGCGGTCGATCTGGATGCCCTGCTGCTGCGCCATATCACTCATGTTCAGCACCAGCACCATGGGCAGGCCCAGGTCGCGCGCCTCCAGCACCAGGCGCAGGTTCAGGCGCAGGTGCGTGGCATCGGTCACGCAGACCAGCAGCTCGGGCATGGCCTCTCCTGGGCGGCGGCCGGTGACCACATCGCGGGTGACGGCCTCGTCCAGGCTCTGCGCGTGCAGGCTATAGGCGCCGGGCAGGTCTAGCACGCGCACGCGCCGGCCGCTGGCGGTGGTGAACAGGCCTTCCTTGCGCTCCACGGTGACGCCCGCGTAGTTGGCCACCTTCTGGCGTGCGCCGGTCAGCACGTTGAACAGCGCCGTCTTGCCGCAGTTGGGGTTGCCCAGCAGCGCGATGTGCAGGGGAGATGCCGCCGTGCTCATGCCGCGGCCTCCAGCGCATCCACGCGCACCTGCACCAGGGCCGCCTCATGGCGGCGCAGGGCAAAAGTGGCCTGGCCCACGCGAACGGCCAGGGGGTCGGCCGCGGGAAAGCCCCGGGCAATCACGCGCACGGGCTCGCCGGGCAGGAAACCAATCTCCATCAAGCGCAGCACCATGGCCTGCGACCGGCCATCCTGCGCCGGCAGCAGCCCGGCAACCGTGGCCGGCACGCCATGCGGCAAGGTGTCCAGCCCCCGCGGCTGCGCGGCGTCATTCCCCGTGTGAAGCATGTTGTATTGCAGTCAATGAATAAAAGTAATTCTCATTCTAATGGAACTGCACGCTGCAGGATTGATGCACATCAGGACCTGTGGCGCGTCACAATGGCACCCCCTGCGACGTACGCCATGACCACTCTTCACCCCTGCCTGACCTGTGGCGCCTGCTGCGCCAGCTTTCGCGTGGACTTCTCGGTACATGAGACGGAGGAGCTGGGCGGCTGCGTTCCCGATGGGCTGGTGGTGCCGGTCACGGACCACACCGCGCGCATGCGCGGCACGGACCATGCGCAGCCGCGCTGCGCGGCCCTCACGGGCCAAGTGGGCCTGCGCGCGGCCTGCGGCATCTACGAGTGGCGCCCCTCGCCCTGCCGCGAATTCGAAGCCGGCAGCGCTGCCTGCAACCGCGCGCGCCAGCGCCACCATCTGCCGGCACTGGACGGGCTGGTGCTCTGAACGCCGCAGGACCCGCTTTCACACGGGCAATCCGCCGATGCGCCCCTTGAACTCCTGCAGCGAAAAATAAGTCTGTACCTGGCGCACGCCCGGCAGGCGGTGCAGGCGCCGCTGCAGCAGTTCGGAATACGCGTCCAGGTCGGTCGTCACGACCACCAGCAGGAAGTCCGCGGGGCCCGAGATGCCGTGGAACAGCACCACTTCGGGAATGGCGCACACCGCCTCCTCGAACGCCACGGACAGCGCCTCCGTCTGGTGGTCGATGCCCACCATCACGAAAGCCATCACACCCAGCCCCACCGCACGCCGGTCCAGCTGCGCGTGGTAGCCGCGCACTACCCCGGCGTCCTCCAGCCGCTTCACGCGCCGCCAGCAGGGCGACTGCGACAGGTGCGCCATTTCGGCCAGTTCGCCGGAGGTCAGGCGGGCGTTGTCCTGCAGCGCGCGCAGCAGCTGGCGGTCGGTACGATCGATCTCGGCTTGCATGATTTAACCCAAAAATGTCTCTGTGAGAATGGATTATCCAAATGAGTCACCCATCAGGGATAAACCATTTACCCACCCCTCCGGCGCGCATAGCATGCGCGGCATGACCGCCACCTCCACGCCATCGCCCGCGCTGTGGGACATCTCTGCCCCCGTGCATGCGGGTAGCCCGGTGTTCCCGGGCGATACACCCTACCAGCAGCAGTGGAGCGCCACACTGGGCCCCGGCTGCCCGGTGAACGTGAGCGCACTCACGCTCTCGCCTCACGTGGGCACGCATGCTGACGCGCCCCTGCACTACGCAGCGGACGGCGCAGCCATCGGCGCCCTGCCGCTGGAAGCCTTCATCGGCCCCTGCCGCGTGGTGCATGCGCTGGACTGCGGGCCGCTCATCGAATGGACCCACATTGCCCATGCGATGACGGGCACTTTGCCGCCGCGGGTGCTGGTGCGCACCTACGCCCGCATGCCCGTGGACCGCTGGGACGCGGGCCTCACGGCCTACGCGCCCGACACCATCGAGCGCCTGGCCGACGCCGGCGTAGTGCTCGTAGGCATCGACACCGCCAGCATCGACCCCGCCGACAGCAAGCCGCTGCCCAGCCACCAGGTGATCCGCCGGCGTGGCCTGCGCGTGCTGGAGAACCTGGTGCTGGACGATGTGCCCGAGGGCGACTACGAACTCATCGCGCTGCCGCTCAAGCTCACCACGGCCGACGCATCGCCCGTGCGCGCCGTGCTGCGTGCGCTGCCGCCGCGCGTATGAACATTAAGCCGTTTTAGCCTCTAACGCTCATGCAGTAAGCGCTAACAGCTACTTTATTAATAGCAAAAACTACATGACTACCTTGCAAGAGTGCCGCACACGCGATGCGCAGGACCCGCTGCGCAGCCTGCGCGACCATTTCAGCCTGCCCGAGGGCGTGATCTACCTGGACGGCAATTCCCTGGGCGCCCTGCCCCGCGCCACGCCGGCGCGCGTGGCCCAAGTAGTGCAGCAGGAATGGGGACAGGACCTCATCACCTCGTGGAACAAGGCCGGCTGGGTCAGCCTGCCGCAGCGCCTGGGCAACCAGTTCGCCCCCTGGATCGGCGCGGGGCCGGACCAGGTGGTGTTCACCGACACCACCTCGGTCAACCTGTACAAGGTGCTGTCGGCTGCCGCGCGCGTGGCCCGCGCGGACCATCCCGGTCGCACCCAGCTCGTCAGCGAGCGCAGCAACTTCCCCACCGACCTGTACATCGCCCAGTCCGTGTGCCAGGAGTACGGACTGGAGTTGGTGCTGGTGGAGCCCGAGGAAATCGCCACGCGGCTGACGCCCCAGGTCGCCGTCCTGCTGCTCACCCACGTGAACTACCGCACCGGCGCCATGCACGACATGGCCGCCGTGACCGCGCAGGCGCACGCCCACGGCATTCTGTGCGTCTGGGACCTGTGCCACAGCGCGGGCGCCGTGCCCGTGCACCTGCTGGACGCGAACGCCGACTATGCGGTGGGCTGCAGCTACAAGTACCTCAACGGCGGCCCTGGCGCGCCCGCCTTCGTGTGGGTGCACCCGCGCCTGGCGGACCGCCCGGATGCGACATTTGCGCAGCCGCTGTCGGGCTGGTTCGGCCATGCCGCACCCTTCGCCTTCACGCCCGACTACCAGCCCGCACCGGGTATCGCACGCTACCTCTGCGGCACGCAGCCCATCGTGAGCCTGTCGGCCCTGCAGTGCGGGCTGGACATCTTTACCGCCGCCGAGCCTCTGGGCGGCATGGCGGCGCTGCGCGCCAAGTCGCTCGCACTGACCAATCTATTCATCGCGCTGGTCGAGGAGCACTGCGCCGACCACGGCCTGGGACTGGCGACGCCGCGCGATCATGCGGCGCGCGGCTCGCAGGTGTGCCTGACACGTGGCGAGGGCCTGGGCGTTCAGGGCGTCGGCAGCGGGGCCTACGCCATCGTGCAGGCCCTGATCGCGCGCGGCGTGGTCGGCGACTTCCGCAAGGGCGACGGCGGCAAGCACCTGGACATCCTGCGCTTTGGCTTCACGCCGCTGTATGTCGGATTTGAAGACGTGTGGAATGCCGTGCAGCACCTGCGCCAGGTGCTGGAATCCGGCGAATGGCGCAAGCCCGAGTTCAACCACCTCAACGCCGTGACCTGACCATGACCTGCCCCCACCACCCCAGCGCATCCTCCGGCGCCACCGAAGCCATCGTGCGCCAGGAGGGCGCACAGCTCGACTTCAGCCACAACATGAGCTATGGCGACTACCTGCAGCTGGACAGCGTGCTGGGCGCGCAAAAGCCCCTCTCGCCCGCGCACGACGAGATGCTGTTCATCGTGCAGCACCAGACCAGCGAGCTGTGGATGAAGCTCATGCTGCATGAGCTGCACGCGGCCATCGCCCATATCGCGCGTGACGAGTTGCCACCCGCTTTCAAGATGCTGGCGCGCGTGTCCAAGATCCTCGAGCAGTTGGTGCACGCCTGGGATGTGCTGGCCACCATGACGCCGCCCGAGTACACCGCCATGCGCCCGTACCTGGGCCAGTCCAGCGGTTTCCAGAGCTACCAGTACCGGGGCATCGAGTTCGCCATGGGCAACAAGAACCGCGCCATGCTGCAGCCCCATGCCCACCACCCCGAGCGCCTGGCCCAGGTACAGGCGGCCTACGAGGCGCCCTCGCTCTACGACGAAGCACTGCGCCTGCTGGCGCGCCGCGCCCTGCCCGTGCCGGCCAGCCATACCGAGCGCGACTGGCGCCAGCCCTACGAGGCCAGCGAAGCCGTGGAGCAGGCCTGGTTGACCGTGTACCGCGATCCACAAAGGTATTGGGACCTGTACCAGCTGGGCGAGGAGCTCACCGACTTGGAAGATGCCTTCCGCCTCTGGCGCTTTCGCCACGTGACCACGGTGGAACGCGTAATCGGGTTCAAGCGTGGCACCGGCGGCACCGGCGGCGTGAGCTACCTGCGCAAGATGCTGGACGTGGTGCTGTTCCCCGAGATCTGGCGGCTGCGCACCGCGCTGTGAACTGCCGCCTCCCCGGCGCTCCATGAACAAAGGCCCCGCATGGCGGGGCCTTTGCACGGAGGGTCGTCCCGGCCGGTGCGCATGGCACCGGCGCGCCGTTGCGCGCCGTTACTTGGCGCTGGCGGAGACGGTGGTCGTCCGGTAGTCCGGGTGGCCCGTGATCTCGGACTCCGAGAACGGCATGCGCACCCACTGCTTGGCGCTGTAGGCCTTGGTGTAGTCGCCAAAATGCGGCGACGCCGGGTCGTCGGACAGCGAGAACGTCAGGAAGGTATGGGCCTGCACGCCGCTGGAGGGGAAGCTCACCACCTGCACGTATGAGTTGCCATGCGGCTGCCCGTCCATGCTGTAGCCGCCCGCCGTGATGTCGTTCTCGGAACAGGTGATGGTGAAGTAGCCCACGCCGCCGCAGCCGCCGTACAGCGGCAATTTGGCACCGCCCTTCGTGGCAAACAGCACTTCGCCGCGCGGTGCATCCAGCGCGAACCCGCTCTGCCCCACGCGGCTGATGGCCGT
Organism: Diaphorobacter sp. J5-51; assembly: GCF_001023515.1. Taxonomy (NCBI): domain Bacteria; kingdom Pseudomonadati; phylum Pseudomonadota; class Betaproteobacteria; order Burkholderiales; family Comamonadaceae; genus Diaphorobacter; species Diaphorobacter sp. J5-51. The sequence continues at coordinate 39,367 of NZ_JSYI01000081.1, forward strand.
GGCCATGGCCTGGCGCAGCGCGGTGACGGCCGCCACGTTGATCCCGCGCGGGGTATTCAGCGGGTCGGCCGCGTCAAAGGGCACCGAGTACAGCCCGGTGGTGGGCACGCGGGTCCAGAACTCGTCCCACAAATGGGAGCCCCGGGACTCCTTGTTCCCGCGGTTGTCCCACGCACGCAGCGTGGCGCAGGCCTGCGTGGCGTCCACCGTGGCACCGTTCACCATCCATTGCGAGGGCGTGCAGATCAGCGTCAGGATCTCGTCCTTGAACCGCTCGGCCGAGAACACGCGGCTGTTCAGCACCATGTCGCGCACGATGGCGGCGCTGGCCTTGTTGCCGCTGTAGCCGTCGGTGCCGGCCAGCCGCTCCAGGGCCATGGTGTGGCCCAGGCGCGTGCGCAACGTCAACGCCGCCGTGCCCGCGGGACCGAAGATGGCCGGGTATCCCGTGAGCGGGGCATTCGCGTTGGACAGCCAGCAGCTGTCGTTCATGTTGCCCACATAGTCCTCGCGCAACAGGCTGGGCATGCGCGACGGGCCGATGGCGCCCTTTTGCTTGGAGTCCGCATCGGTCTGCCAGTCGCAGGCGCTGCGCGAGCCGTCGAAGAACGGCACGTTGGGCAGCGCCGCACCCACGGCCGCGCCGAACGGCGTGGTGCACGCGGCCACCTGCTCGGGCGACACGTTGGGCACCGCGCCGATGTCCGCGTACCAGACCCGCGCGCTGCCACGCCCCACGGCCACCGTGTTGACCCATGGAATCGCGGACTCTTCCTTCTGGATGGCCATGAACTCTTCCAGCGAACGTGCCTGGTTCCAGCGCATCCAGTTGCGGAAGGTGCGGAAGTTCTCACCGTTGATGTCACGGATGGCGAAGGCCGTACTCTGGCTCCAGGCCAGAGCGGGGTTGAGCCCCGCCAGGTTGACCAACGGCCCGTACTCGGAGGTGTACAGCGTGCGCGTCACATCGCTCAGCGTGCCGTCGGCATTGCGGCTGGACACAGTGATGCTGCGCGGCGCCATCTTGACCGGCTGGCCGTCACGCAGGTAGGTGGTGGGGTCGCCCGACTGCAGCTGCAGCTGGAAGAAGCCGAAGCGCCGAGCCGTGGAGACCGTGTGGCTCCAGGCCACGTTGTCGTTGAAGCCGATCAGCACCAGCGGCACGCCCAGGAATCCGACGCCGCTGACGTTCACCTGATTGGCGATCGTGACCTGGGCCTGATAGAACCGGTCCGGCCCCTTCCAGTACCAGTGGGGGTTGCCGAACATCACGCCGCTGGACTCGCCCGTGGCCGCCGGCGCAAAGCCATACATGTTGCTGCCGATGCCCGCGTCACCGCCCACCTGCAGGGCGGGAGGTGTGGTCAGGCGCTGGTCCAGGGACGGCGGGGTCTGCGCGTCTTGCGCCGCGCCGGCCTTGGCTGCGGCAGGGGCGACGGCATTGGCGATGGCCTCCACGAAATTGCTGTAGCCCCCCGCCAGGTTGGCCGCGTACATGCGGCGCCAGACGTCCTCCTGCGTGATGGGCTGCACCCATGCCTCGCTGCGGCAGGCCGCGTGGGCCGTCCCTTTCTTGGCAACGTCCACGTACTGGTTGTAGCCGGCCACGAAGCCCTCGACCATCTGCCGCAGATTCTCGGGCTGCGCCGCGGCCATCTTCTGCACCACGTCGGCGGAGATCACATGGCGGTGGAAGAAGTCCGAGTCGATGTTGCGCGGGCGTCCGATGGTGCTGTTGTAGACCAGCTGTGCGCTGCCGCCAAAGTAGCGCGAGCGCTCGCCCCGGTAGGTCAGGAAGGCATCCGCCAGCGTGCACAGGTTGTCCTGCGCCTGGACATACCCCATACCGAAGCCCCCGCCGGCCCAGTTGGAGGCCTTGATGTGCGGCACGCCCATCGCGGTGCGGCGGATCTCCGCCTGGTACGCCAGCGGCGCGTCATCCGCATCGTCGTTGCCCCCGCAGCCGGCCAGCAGGGCCAGGACCGCCGTCGCCAACAGCGCGCGTGGCGCCGCAGCACGAGTCACTCTCTCTTGCATGCGTTGTCTCCTTTGTTGTGGTGCACCCCTGCCGGTCCCCCGGCCCGGGCCAACGCAGGATAGACGCAACGCAGCGGAATGCCTAGCACCCGGCTGCGCGCGAGCGACACGCCCCGCGGTGCCTTGTATCTTTAAACCAGACCAGCGCGGTAGAGTCTGAACGCCGTT
>NZ_JSYI01000082.1:0-16218 GCF_001023515.1 Diaphorobacter sp. J5-51
CCCGCGGGCTCCGGTGCTCGCGCGCACGGGCGCGCGCAGCTACGTGGGCCAGCAGCTCACGGCCAGCGACGGTACGCCCATCGGCATGATCTTCGTGGTGTTCCGCCAGGCGCTGGAGCGCAGCCGCTTCGTCAGCAACACGCTGCAGATCTTCGCCGCGCGCGCGGCCGCGGAACTGCAGCGCCAGACGGACGACCAGCGCATCCGCCAGCAGGCATCGCTGCTGGACAAGGCGCGCGACGCCATCATCGTGCGCGACCTGGAGCACCGCATCACGTTCTGGAACGAGGGCGCAGAGCGCATGTACGGCTGGTCCCGCGAGGAGGTCCTCGGCCGCTCCATCGCCACGCTGCTGTACCAGAACCCGGAGGACTTCCTGCGCGCCACCCAGCAGGTGATGCAGCATGGCGTGTGGAGCGGCGAGATCCTGCAGTGCGACCGCGTGGGCCGCACCCTCGAAGCCGAAGGCCGCTGGACGCTGGTGCGCAACGACCGTGGCGAGCCCGAGTCGGTCCTCGCGATCAACGCCGACATCGGCACGCGCAAGCACCAGGAGCGCGAGATCCAGCGCCTGGCCTTCTTCGACCCGCTCACCCACCTGCCCAACCGCGTGCAGCTGCTGGACCGCGTGGACCAGGCCCTGGCCAAGGCGCAGCGCCTGGAGCAGGGCGGGGCGCTGCTGTTCATCGACCTGGACAACTTCAAGACCCTCAACGACACGCTGGGCCATGACCAGGGGGACGAGCTGCTGCAGATCGTGGCGCAGCGGCTGAACACCTGCGTGCGCAGCGCAGACACGGTGGCGCGCCTGGGTGGCGACGAATTCGTGGTGCTGGTGGAGCAGCTCAGCGCGCACAGCGACACGCTGGCGGAGCAGGCGGGCGCCGTGGGCGAGAAGATCCTCGCCGTGCTCAGCGCCCCCTATGCGCTCACCGGGTACCAGTACCGCAGCACGCCCAGCATCGGCATCGCACTGTTCAACCACGCGCCCACCACGGTGGGCGAACTGCTCAAGCAGGCCGACCTGGCGATGTACCAGGCCAAGACCGCGGGACGCAACACGCTGCGCTTTTTCAACCCGAGCATGCAGCATGCCGTGGCCGAGCGTGCCTCGCTCGAGGCGGACCTGCGCAACGCGCTGGCGCAGAAAGAGTTTCTGCTGCACTACCAGCCGCAGATCAACGCGCGGGGCGCGATCGTGGGCGTGGAGGCGTTGCTGCGCTGGGCGCACCCGCGGCGCGGCATGGTGTCGCCCGGGCAGTTCATTCCGCTGGCCGAGGAGACCGGCCTGGTGCTGCCGCTGGGGCACTGGGTGCTGCACACGGCGTGCTCGGTGCTGGCCGATTGGCAGCGGGTGCCGGCGCTGGCGCCGCTGACCATGGCAGTGAACGTGAGCTCGCGCCAGTTCCGCGATGCGGGTTTCGTGGACGACGTGGCGGGCGTGCTGGCCGCCACCGGCGCGCCGGCCTCCCAGCTCAAGCTGGAACTGACCGAGAGCCTGCTGGTGGAAGACTTGGCCGCCACCATTGCCACCATGGCGGCGCTGCGCGCGCTGGGCGTGGGCTTTTCGCTGGACGACTTCGGCACCGGCTACTCGTCGCTGGCCTACCTCAAGCGCATGCCGCTCGGGCAGCTCAAGATCGACCAGAGCTTCGTGCGCGACCTGCTCACGGACCCCAACGACGCGGCCATCGTGCGCACCATCATCGGCCTGGCCGCCAGCCTGGGCCTGGAGGTGATCGCCGAGGGCGTGGAGACCAGCGCGCAGCGCGACTGGCTGGCGCACGCAGGCTGCGCGGTGTACCAGGGTTACTTTTTCAGCCGGCCGCTGCCGCTGGATCTGCTGGAGCAACTGCTGCACGACCACATCGCCGCAGCCCGCACGCCGTCTCTTTAAGCCCAATTGGCCTGTAACGCTTGTCCAGCAAGCGCTAACAGCTATTTAATCGATAGCTTACGCTTCCTCGCTGCGCACGAACGGCTCCAGCCCCTTGACCATGCGTGCGAACTGCGGGCCGATCTCCTGCTCCAGCAGCGCGCGCGGGAACTTGCTGGCCGAGCCGCCCGCGTTGAAGCTGATCACGCGGCCGTCGGGCTGGCGGATGGCGGCGCCCACGCCCGCGATGTCCGTCTGCCAGTCGCGCACCACCACCGTGAAGCCACGCGCCCGCCAGTGGGCACACCCGGTCTCGATGGCCTGGCGCAATTGCGGCCAGCGCTCGCCTTCGGCCTGGCGGATCTCGGCCAGCAGCCGCTCGCGCTCGCGCGGCTCCATCACGGCCAGCAGGGCGTGGCCCATGGCCGTCTCCGCCACCGGAAGGCGCGCCCCCAGGTCCAGCCCCAGCGACAGCGGCGTGCCCGAGCGGCAGTTCTCCACGTACAGCACCGACAGCCCGTTGCGGATGCCCAGCGACACCGAGATGTCGTAGCGGTCCGCGAAGTCCTGCATGTAGGGCCGTGCAATGCGCCGCAGCCGCAGGTTGGACACCATGGTGATGCCCAGTGCCGCCAGGCTGTCGCCCAGCGCGTACTTGCCGCTGTCGCGCGAATGGCGCAGGTAGCCCAGCACGCACAGCGTGTAGGCCAGGCGCACCACCGTTGGCTTGGGCAGGCCGGTGCGCGCGGCGATCTCGGCATTGGTGAGCCATTTTTCGTCCACCTGGAAGCACGCCAGCACGTCCAGCCCCCGGGCCAGCGCGGTCACGAATCGCCGGCTGTCCGCGCCTTCGTCGAAGTCGATGTTCCGTGTGCGCGCCATTCCCACTCTCCAGGTAAATTTCTCTTAGCGGAATTATTTCATCGCAACTTTTCTGCACAGACTCATGGATTTCCCTAGCGAGAAGGGTTTTTCATCAGGGGGATACTGAAATCACGCCACTTCTCCCGTGCCTCCATGAATTTCGCACAGAGAAACCACGCTACCTGAAGGCCTCCACAGCACACGGCCTGCACAGCGGGTTGATCGCAGCGCCGGAGGCCATAGACCCAAGGACTCCCTCCATGACCCATGCTTTGCTCAACCGCCGCACCCTGTCCCTGCTGCTGGCCGCCGGCTGCGTGGCCGGCCCCGCGCTGGCGCAACCCGAGCGCTTTCCCAGCCGCCCGATCAAGGTGCTGATCGGCTTCACCGCCGGCGGCTCGACCGATGTGCCGTTCCGCGTGCTGGCGGAGAACGCCTCCAAGATCCTGGGCCAGCCCGTGATCATCGAGAACAAGCCCGGCGCCGGCGGCGTGCTGCCCGCGCAGATGATGCAGAGCACCCCAGCCGACGGCTATACGCTCGCACAGGTGCCGCTGCCGGTGTTCCGCCTGCCCTACACGCAGAAGATCAACTGGAACCCGGCCACCGACCTGCAATACGTGATCGGCCTGGCGGGCTACGCCTTCGGCCTGGTGGTGCCCGCGGACTCGCCCATCAAGTCCATGCAGGACTACATCGCCTACGCCAAGGACAACCCCGGCAAGCTGAACTACGGCACGCCCGGTGCGCTGACCACGTTGCACCTGACGATGGAGAACATCGCCCTGCAGGCCGGCGTGACGCTGAACCACATTCCCTACAAGGGCAACTCCGAGTCGCTGCAGGCCGTGCTGGGCGGGCATGTGATGTCGATTGCCGACACGCCCGGCTGGGCGCCGTACGTGGAGCAGGGCAAGCTGCGCGTGCTGTCGGTCTGGGGGGACAAGCGCTCGGCCCGCTTCCCCAACGTGCCCACGCTCAAGGAAGTGGGCATCAACCTGGTGCAGACCTCGCCGTTCGGCCTGGTGGTGCCCAAGGGCACGGACCCGAAGATCGCCCAGGTGCTGCACGACGCCTTCAAGAAGGCCATGGAGATGCCCAACTACAAGGAGTCCCTGGCGAAGTTCGACATGGACACCTACTACATGGACAGCGCCACCTACAAGCAGTACGCGCTGGACACCATGAAGACTGAGAAGGTCATCATCGAGAAGCTTGGCTTGGCCAAATAACCCGGCTTGCAGGAAAAATGGCTGCTGGCGCTTGATGGGCAAGCGCTGGCAGCTATCAATAATGAAGCACACCGGCCGACGGCCTGACCCACGCGGCCATCGCTCCGGTTATTCATGAATGTGTCTATTACTTCATAGTGGTAGTAGTAGAGCCCGCGCCATTTTGTGGATAAGCCGCTTTTTCTGAATGGCGGCGCGTACTTGCGCTACTGCAAAGTCTGTGTCCCGGCACCGGGTCAAGTCCGGCCTGAAATGGGTACAACTGCGCCGGTGGGACGGGTGCTGTGGACAAGGCGCAGATGACCAGCGCCGCATCCCCAGGCTTGTCCACAGGCCGCTCAGAAGTGCAACGCGTAGCGCAGTTGCAGGAAGTTCTCCCCGGGGTTCGGGCTCTTGATGCCGGCGTTGGACACGTGCTGCACGCTCAGCATCAGTTCATGCTGGCGCTGTGCGCCGAAGTTGCGCCCCAGGCCCAGGTGCGAGGCAAAGTTGAAGCGGGTGCTGAACTCATGGTCCTGCACGCGGTAGCGGTGGCTGGCCACGGTGGCACCGATGCCGGCCTCCCAGAACCAGGGGGAACGGCCCTCGTCGGGGCGCAGGCGCAGCGTGGGCGCCACGCCCACCACCACCGCGCTGTTGTGCCCGCCGATGCCATCAAAGGACCAGCGGCTGAGTGAAACATCCCAATGGCCGCGCAGCTCGCCGCCCCACAGCGGGCGGCGCCAGGTGCCCCAGGGCAGGGTGGCGCCGATGGTGATGGCATCCGTCTGGCGCCGCGCCCATTCGCCCTGCACGTAGACCGAAGGGGCGTAGGCCCGGTCCTCTGACGGCTGCGCCAGGGCCGGTGGGGCCGTGAGGCACGCGGCGGCGGCCGCGAGAAAAGGCACCGGGGAGAGAAGGGCGGTGCGCCGGAAAAAGGCGCTGCGGCGGGCGATGGTAGGCATGGTTGCGAGGTGTTGTTGTTACCTGAATATATAACTATATAACCCCTGCAGCCCCCCACTGCCCAGCCGCCCTGTAGGCCGGAGCCGCAGCCCGCAGCCCGCGGCCGGCGCAGCGGATGCGCACCCGGCCCTGGGCCGGCTTACTGCGGCGTCAGCGGCGCGCCGGGAGCAGCGCCTGCGCCCGGGCCAGGGCCTTGGTGGCGCATGCCGCGACCGTCACCGCGGAAGTCGCCCCGCGCACCGTCCTTGCCCCAGCGCTTGCCCATGGGGTGGTCGCCGCCCCAGTGGCGGTACATGCGCTTGCCTTCGGCGTCGAAGGTCTTTTGCTGCGCCGGCGTCAGCGTGCCATAGAAGGCCTTGACGGCGTCGCCGCGGCGGTCCATCTCGGCCGCGCGCTGGGAGCGCAACGCGCGCATGCGGTCGATGCGCTCGGGCGTGGTGAGCTGGTCCATGCCCTGCCAATCCAGCCGCGCCTTGCGTGCGTCGGCGTCGGGCTTCATGGACTGCAGGAAGCTGTTCCATGCGGGCTCCTGCTCGGGCGTGAGCTGCAGCTTGCGCTTGAACGCCTCGGCGCGCTGGGCCCTGTACTGCTCGCGCTGCTCGGGCGTCAGGGCGCGCTGGCGCGGATGCTGCTGCGCCTGGGATGCGCCTTGCTCGGTGGCGGCTGGGCCGGGGCCGGGTTGCGCCAGGGTGGGCACAGCCATGCCGGCGAACACAGCGGCCGCCACGGCGGTGGCGGCCAGGCGCTGGGTGATCTTGAAACGGGCCATGGTGTTTCCTTTCTTGCTTCACACAGGAAGTGATGGGCGCCTGGTGGTCCACCCGAATGGGGGACACTGCACCCTGCGCTTGCAAAGCAGTGTGCGCCGCGTGTGTAACGCGCCCGTGAGCGAATTCTGCGCCTGTGTAAAGTTCTGCTATTTACCCGGCATGCGCCACCATGCCGGCTACAGTCGTTTTATGCCAAAAGTGCCTCCAGCGCTTATCCAATAAGCGCTGGCAGCTATCAAATCAGGACCATTCACCGCCCCGCCCGTCGTGCAGCCCTGGCGCGGGGCCGGCATTTCAAAAGGAATCTCCCCGTGTTCAAGAACATGATCGTGTACCGCATTGCCCCCGAGTGGCAGGTGGAGCTGACCCAGCTGGAGGAAGCGCTGGCCAAGGCGCCCTTCCAGGAGTGCGGCGCCACGCAGGAAAAGTCCAGCGGCTGGGTGCCCCCGCGCGGCGAGGCCCATGGGCTGCTGGCCGAGAGCGTGGGCGGCCACTGGATGCTGCGCTTCCAGTGGGAAGCCAAGATGCTCCCGGCCACCGTGCTGGCGCGCAAGGTGAAGGAAAAGGCCGCGCAGATCGAGCAGCAGACCGGCCGCAAGCCCGGCAAGAAGGAAACCAAGGAGCTCAAGGAAGAGGCCAAGCTGGACCTGCTGCCCATGGCCTTCACCAAGCAGGGCGGCACCTGGGTATGGATCGACCCACAGGCGCACTTGCTGGTGCTGGACACGGGCGCCCAAGGCCGTGCCGACGAGGTGGTGAGCCTGCTGGTGGAGCACCTGCCCGGCCTGTCGCTGGCGCTGCTGGACACGCAGACCAGCCCCCAGGCGGCGATGGCGCTGTGGCTCAAGGAGCAGGAGCCGCCGGCGGGCTTTTCCATCGACCGCGAGTGCGAGCTGAAGGCGCCCGACGAGACCAAGGCCGTGGTTCGCTACGCCCGCCACCCGCTGGACATCGAGGAAGTGCAGGGCCACATCGAGGCGGGCAAGCTGCCCACCAAGCTCGCCATGAGCTGGGACGACCGCGTGAGCTTCGTGCTGACCGAGGGGTTGCAGCTCAAGAAGGTGGCGTTCCTGGACACGGTGTTCGAGGGCCAGACGCAGGACGATGGCGGCTTCGATGCCGACGTGGCGATCGCCACGGGCGAGCTGTCGCAGCTGATTCCCGACCTGATCGCGGCGCTGGGCGGCGAGGGGCGCACGAGCCTGGGGGGCGCTGCTGCCGCCCCCGCACCAGCCGCCGGGGCCTTGCATGCCGCGGCCAGCGGCCCCGACGACGACGCGCCGTTCTGACGAAAAAAAAGCCCACGCGCCGTTGCCGGTGCATGGGCTTTGGGGCCTGGCTTGAAGGCCGCTGCCGGATCAGGCCCGGTGGCGGGCCAGCACGACGGGTTCCACCGCCCGTTCGGGCTCGGGCAGGAACTCGGCCTCCCCGTCCAGCACGCGGTGCAGGCGGTCGGCATCCAGCGCGTTTTCCCAGCGCGACACCACCACTGTGGCCACGGCGTTGCCGATGAAGTTGGTGAGCGAGCGGCACTCGCTCATGAAGCGGTCCACGCCCAGGATCAGCGCCATGCCGGCCACCGGCACCTCGGGCACCACGGCCAGGGTGGCGGCCAGGGTGATGAAACCCGCGCCGGTCACGCCGGCCGCGCCCTTGGACGACAGCATCGCCACCAGCAGCAGCGCGATCTGGTGGCCCAGCGTGAGGTGCGTGTCGGTGGCCTGCGCGATGAACAGCGCAGCCAGCGTCATGTAGATGTTGGTGCCGTCCAGGTTAAACGAGTAGCCCGTGGGCACCACCAGGCCCACCACGGACTTAGCACAGCCGGCCTTCTCCATCTTTTCCATCAGCGAGGGCAGGGCGGACTCGGACGAGGAGGTGCCCAGCACCAGCAGCAGCTCGGCCTTCAGGTAGCGGATCAGCTTGAGCACCGAGAAGCCGCAGGCCCGTGCCACCGCGCCCAGCACCACCAGCACGAACACCGCCGAGGTGATGTAGAAGGTGAGCACCAGCTCGGCCAGGTTCACCAGCGAGCCCAGGCCAAACTTGCCGATGGTGAACGCCATGGCGCCGAAGGCGCCGATGGGCGCGGCCTTCATGACGATGTTCACCAGCTTGAACACGGGCTTGGTCAGGCCGTCCAGAAAGTCCAGGATGGGCTTGCCGGCGTCGCCCACCATGGCCAGCGACACGCCGAACAGCACGGCCACCAGCAGCACCTGCAGGATGTTGTCGCCCACGAAGGGGCTGATCAGCGTCTTGGGGATGATGTCCAGCGCGAAGCCGGTGAGCGTCATCTCGTGCGACTTGCTCACGTAGCCCTTGACGGCGGTCTGGTCCAGCTCGGCCACGTTGATGTGCATGCCCGTGCCAGGCTGCATCACGTTGGCCACCACCAGGCCGACGACCAGTGCCAGCGTGGAGAACGTGAGGAAGTACGCCATGGCCTTGCCGAACACGCGGCCCACGGCGCTCAGGTGGCTCATGCTGGCGATGCCGGTGACGATGGTCAGGAAGATCACCGGCGCGATGATCATCTTGATGAGCTTGATGAAGGCATCGCCGAACGGCTTCATCGCCGCGCCGTACTCGGGCTGGAAGTGGCCCAGCAGCACGCCGATGATGATGGCGAACACCACCTGGAAATACAGTTGGCGATAGAACGGAAGCCGCACCGACGGGGCGGGGGCGGCAGAGGAAATGGCATGCATGCGGCGTGTCTCCGGAGGTCGAAAAAAAGACGCGCCAGGGCCGTGCAATGCCGCGCATCTTTGGAAGTCCGCGGTTGTACCCCTGCATCGCCGCCACGCCGATAACCTATTGGTATTAGACGCCGCGCCCGCCCCGCCCACGGACACCAAACCCAGAGACACTCCGCCCATGCCGCTACGCCGCCGCCGCCCGCTGCTCACCGCGCTTGTCGCACTGTTCGTGCTGGCGGGCATGGCCGTGTGCATGCTATTGGCCAGCCAGTACGCGCAGCGCCGTGCGCTGCACGACGAAAGCCAGGGGGTGCGGCGCCAGCTCACGCTGTACGGCCAGGCGCTGGAGCAGCGCATCGACCGCTTTCGCACCCTGCCCGAGGTGCTGGCGCTGGACGCGCAGCTGAGGGATGCACTGACCCACCCGCTCACGCCCGCCGAGGTGGACGTGCTCAACCGCAAGCTGGAGCAGGCCAACGGTGCCAGCCATTCGTCCACACTCACGCTCATCAACCTGCAAGGCCGCGCCATCGCCGCCAGCAACTGGCGCGACACCCCCAACAACGTGGGAGAGGACTACCACTTCCGCCCCTACGTGCAGCAGGCGCTGGCGCAGGGCCACGGGCGGTTCTACGGTATCGGCCTGACCACGGGGGAGGCGGGCTACTTCCTGTCCACGGCGATCCGTGGTGATGACGGGCAGACATTGGGCCTGGTGGCCATCAAGATCCTGCTGACCGAGCTGGAGCGCGAATGGCGCCAGAGCCCCGACGTGGTGCTGGCCTCGGACGCGCACGGCGTGGTCTTCCTCGCCAGCCGCGACGCCTGGCGCTACCGGCTGCTGGTACCCCTCACGCCCCAGGCGCGCCAGGAGCTGGAGGCCACGCGCCAGTACACCGGTCAGCCCCTCACGCCGCTGGGCCTGCAGGTCGAGCGGCGGGTGGACGAAGGCACGGTGCTGGCACGCGCGCAGGAGCCCCCCTTGCCCGGCCCGCTGCTGTGGCACACGCAGGAGCTGGCAGGCACCGGCTGGCAACTGCACCTGCTGCACCACGCGGACAGCGCCATCGAGGCCCGCCGCTGGGCGGCCGGTGCGGCCGCGGGCCTGTGGCTGGCCCTGGCACTGCTGGTGCTGTTCGTGCGCCAGCGGCAGCGCCTGGCCCTGCTGCGCCAGCGCAGCCGCCAGGAGCTGGAGACCGTGCTGCGCCAACACGCGCAGGAACTGCGCACCGCGCAGGACGGCATCGTGCAGGCCGCGCGCGAGGCTGACACCGGCCTGTCGCGCAGCCTGCAGCACCTGCCGCAGGGCGTGGTGGTCATCGACCGCGACCTGAACCTGGTGGCGTGGAACTCGCGCTACGTGGAACTGTTTCGCTTTCCGCCCGAGCTGATGCGCGTGGGCACGCCGGTGGAGGCGCTGATCCGCCACAACGCGCGCCGCGGCCTGCTGGGCGCCACGCCCACCGAGGACGCCATCCAGCGGCGCCTGCAGCACCTGCGCAGCGGCAAGCCCCACCTGCATGAGAGCGCCAAGAGCGACGGCACGGTGCTGGAGATCCGCGGCAACCCGCTGCCCGACGGCGGCTTCGTGACCAGCTACGCCGACATCACCAGCTACAAGAACGCCGCACGCGAGCTGCGTTCGCTGGCCGATGCGCTGGAGCTGCGCATTGCCGAACGCACGCGCGACCTGGACGCCGCCCGGCGCGAGGCCGAGGCCGCCAACCGCTACAAGACCCGCTTTGTGGCCGCCGCGGTGCACGACCTGCTGCAACCGCTGAACGCCGCGCGCATGTTCGCCTCGCTGCTGCGCGGCCACCTGCACGACGCCGCCGGACGCCAGGTAGCCGACAGCATCGACGGCGCGCTGGCCGCGCAGGACGGCATCCTCAACAGCCTGCTGGACATCTCGCGCATGGAATCGGGCCAGTTGGAAGTGCATGTGCGCGACTTCGCGCTCGGCCCGCTGCTGCAGGTGATGCAGCACAACTTCGGCATCATCGCCGCCAGCCGGGGCCTGCGCCTGCGCACCGTGGGCACGCGCTACGCGGTGCGCAGCGACGAGGCGCTGCTGCGGCGCATCCTGCAGAACCTGGTGTCCAACGCCATCCGCTACACGCCCCGCGGGCGCGTGCTGATCGGCTGCCGGCGCCGCGGCCGGTACCTGCGCATCGAGGTGCACGACCAGGGCCCCGGCATTCCCGAGAGCCTGCAGCGCGAGATCTTCGAGGAGTTCCGCCGCCTGGGCGAGGGCCACAGCCAGGATGGCGACCGTGGTGCGGGCCTGGGGCTGGCCATCGTCGAGCGCCTGGGCAAGCTGCTGGGGCACGAGATTGGCCTGCGCTCCGAACTGGGGCGCGGCAGCGTGTTCTGGGTGTGCGTGCCGCTGGCCGATGCCGCCGCCGCACCCCGCCCCGCCGCCGCGGGCGCAGCCGCCCCGCCCGAGGGCGACCAGCCCCTGCAGGGCACCACGGCCTGGTACATCGATGACGACGCGCCCAGTTGCGAGGCCACCGGCGCGCTGCTGCGCCGCTGGGGCTGCGAAGTGCCTTTGGCGGGCGGCCCGCAGTCGGCCCTGGACTTGGCCGCGCCCGGCAACGCGCCACAGCTGGTGCTGCTGGACGTGCGCATGGGGCCCTTCCACGGCCCCGACCTGTACGACCGGCTGTGCACCGTGTGGGGCCAGGCACCGTCGGTGGTGCTGGTGACGGCCGAGCGCAGCAGCACCCTGCGCCGCCAGGCGGCCGAGCGCGGCTGGGGCTACCTGCTCAAGCCCGTGCGCCCGTCCGCACTGCGCGCGCTCATCAGCCAGATGATGCTACGAAAACAATAGCTGCTAGCGCTTGTATGACAAGCGCTAGAGGCCGATTGGGCTTGAAACTTGTGCCGGCAGGGTACTGCGCTCAGGGCGCGGCTTCCGGCTCCGTCTCCAGGCTTTTCACCAGCACCGCGGCCTGGGTGCGGCTGTAGCACTCCAGCTTTTTCAGGATGGCCGTCACATGCACCTTGACGGTGTTCTCGGCCAGGCCCAGCTCGTGCGCGATCTGCTTGTTGAGCAGGCCATCGGCCAGGCACAGCAGCACGCGGAACTGCTGCGGCGTGAGCTGCGCGAGCTTGGCGGCCAGCGCGGCGTCGGCCTCGGAGCGCTCGGCCGCCATGGGCGGAAACCAGCTGCCGCCGTCCAGCACGGCCCGGATGGCCGCGCCCATGTCCTCGGCCGGGGCCGACTTGGGGATGAACCCCGCCGCGCCGAACTGCTGCGCACGGCGGATCACGCGCGGGTGGTCGTTGGACGAGATCACCACCACCGGCACCTGCGGGTACTCGCCGCGCACGTGCAGCAGGGCCGAGAAGCCCCGCGCGCCGGGCATGGCCAGGTCCAGCAGCACCAGCTCCACCTCGGGGTGGTCCTGCAGCGCCTGGCCCAGCGTGGCGGCGCTGGCGGCCTCCAGCGTCTGCAGCGGCGCAAAGCGCTCGTGCAGCACCTGGATCAGCGCCGCGCGGAACAGCGGGTGGTCGTCGGCAACGAGCAGGGTGGGGGGCGGCATGGGGTGCAGTCTGCCACGGCGCACGGACGGGGCCAGCCGCTACCATCGAGTTCCATGGCACTCAACTGGGTCTGGACGGGGTTTTTCATCGTGGCATTCGCCACCGCCGTGGTGCGCTGGCTGCTGGGCGAAGCGGGCATCTTCCAGGCCCTGCTGACGGCGCTGTTCGACGGCGCACGCGCGGGCTTCGAGATCTCGCTGGGCCTGGCCGGCATCATGGCCCTGTGGCTGGGCCTGATGCGCGTGGGCGAGCGCGCGGGCATGGTCGAGCTGCTGGCGCGCCTGGCCGGGCCGCTGCTCACGCGGCTGTTTCCCGCCGTGCCCGCCGGCCACCCCGCCCAGGGCGCGATGACCATGAACATCAGCGCCAACCTGCTGGGGCTGGACAACGCGGCCACGCCGCTGGGCCTCAAGGCCATGCAGGAGTTGCAGACGCTCAACCGCGAACCGGCGGGCGCGGCCAGCAACGCGCAGATCATGTTCGTGGTGATGAACACGGCGGGGCTGACGCTGATCCCCACGTCCGTCATCGCCATCCGCCAGAGCGTGGCGCTGAAGCAGGGCCTGGGCGCGGGATTCAACGCGGCCGACATCTTCCTGCCCACGCTGCTGGTCACCTTCGCCTCGCTGCTGGCGGGCGTGCTGGCGGTGGCGCTCTTTCAGCGCCTGCCGATCTGGCGCGCGCGCCTGCTGCTGCCTTTGCTGGCCGTGGGCGGCGTGCTGGCGGCGGCGGTGGCGGGCCTGGCGCAACTGCCCGCAGAGCAAGCCGCCCAGATTGCGGGAGCCACGGGCGCGGGCGTGATCCTGGGGGTGGTGGCGCTGTTCCTGCTGGCCGGGGCCTGGCGCCGCGTGAACGTGTACGACGCCTTCATCGACGGCGCCAAGGAGGGCTTTGGCGTGGCGGTGCAGATCATTCCGTACCTGGTGGCCATCCTGGCGGCCATCGGCGTGTTCCGCGCCGCGGGCTGCATGGATGCGCTGCTGGCGGCCATCGGCGCAGGGGTGGCGGCGCTGGGGTGGAACACCGACTTCCTGCCGGCCCTGCCCGTGGGGCTGATGAAGGTGCTCTCGGGCGCCGGCGCCCGGGGTTTGATGATCGACGTGCTGCAAACCCATGGCGTGGATTCCTTCGTGGGGCGCCTGGCCGCCATCGTGCAGGGCTCCACCGAGACCACCTTCTACGTGCTGGCCGTGTACTTCGGCAGCGTGGGCGTGAAGCACACACGCCACGCACTGGCCTGCGCGCTGGTGGCCGATGCCGTGGGGCTGCTGGCCGCGATCGGTGTGGGCTACACGCTGCTGCGCTGACCGCAACCTTCCCTCTTTCCCCAAAAAGCGCCTGACAAGGCGCTTTTTTTACGCCGAAGCCTCCTCAATCCGGGGCCGAGAAAGGGGTTTTGTGCGGCGCTGCGGTTTGCCACGGGTTGTTCTTTGTAGTTCTTATAAAGAATAGTCGTAGTAGTAGAGGGCGGCCCAGCCTGTGGGCAAGCCGATTTTTGTTTGACAGATCAAGCACTTGCGCTGCGCCAAAGCATGGGGACGGCTGCAGGCGCCTGCTGTACCGCAAATGGGGACAAGCCCCAGATGCGCCCCGCACCTGTGCATAACTGGCCAGTTGTGCCAGAACGCTCCGCAGACTTATCCACAAGGCGCCCTTCCGGGGAAGACTGCCGAGCAAAAACGGCGCAAGCGAAGGCTGAAACAGCGTTAGCAGCTCCTTTTTCAGGAGCTCTGGAGCCGTGGCACCGCGATACAGGCCACAGCCGCCCCGAGATTGCGGGACAATGCAGGCCCTTTACTGCTTTCCGAGACCTTTCCCTGTGACCGACTCCGCCCTGCTCCCCTTGCCCGACCGCCTGGCCATCGACCCGCGCAGCCCGCACCATGTGGCGGCCGTGTTCCAGCAGGCGGCGGACATCGGCATCCGCTTCAACGGCAAGGAGCGTGTCGACGTGGAGGAGTACTGCGTGAGCGAGGGCTGGATCAAGGTGCCCGCCGGCAAGACCCTGGACCGCAAGGGCCGCCCGCTGCTCATCACCCTCAAGGGCAGCGTGGAGGTGTTCTACAAGCCGGAAGCCGCGGCATAAAAAAAGCCACCCGGTCCCGCCGGGTGGCTGGTGGGTGGGCACCCGCTGGTTCATTGGCCCGCTCCAAGAGGTGCAGACGGCGTTCTGATCGGCCGTGAGGAAGGTGCTGGATCGTTTGGTTGCTACTTAATCAGGAGCTAGCAGCGCTTGATGGACAAGCGCTGAAGGCCAGAACGACTCAAACCCGTTCGAAGATCGCCGCGATGCCCTGGCCGCCGCCGATGCACATGGTCACCAGCGCGTAGCGCCCGCCCGTGCGGTGCAGCTCGGCAATCGCCTTGGTGGTGATGATGGCGCCCGTGGCACCCACGGGGTGGCCCAGCGAAATGCCCGAGCCGTTGGGGTTGACCTTGGAAGGCTGAAGGCCCAGCTCCTGCACCACGGCGCAGGCCTGGGCGGCGAAGGCCTCGTTGGCCTCGATGACGTCCATGTCCTGCACCTTCAGGCCGGTGCGCTGCAGCACCTTCTGTGTGGCGGGCACGGGGCCGATGCCCATGTAGGCCGGGTCCACGCCAGCGTGCGCATAGCCGACGAGGCGCGCCAGGGGTTTCAGGCCCAGGGCGGCCACGCGGTCACCCGCAGCCAGCACCACGGCGGCCGCGCCGTCGTTGATGCCCGAGGCGTTGCCAGCAGTCACGGTGCCGCCTTCCTTCTTGAACGCGGGTTTCATGCCGGCCAGCACCTCCAGGGTGGTGCTGGCGCGCACATGCTCGTCTTCCTGGAACAGCACGGTGCCCTTGCGCGTGGCGATTTCGACGGGGACGATCTGCTCCTTGAAGTAACCCGCAGCGATGGCGGCGGCGGCGCGCTGCTGGCTGGCCAGGGCGAGCTGGTCCTGCATCTCACGGCTGATCTTGTAGCGCTCGGCCACGTTCTCGGCGGTGATGCCCATGTGCATCTTCTGCCAGGGGTCGTGCAGGATGCCGAGCATGTAGTCGATGCTCTTGCTGTCGCCCATGCGCTGGCCCCAGCGCGCGCCCTGGTCGAAGTAGGGGCCCCGGCTCATGCTCTCGGAACCGCCGCCCACGGCCACGTCGCAGTCGCCGTAGCCAATGGCCTGGGCTGCGCTGATGATGGCTTGCAGGCCCGAGCCGCACAGGCGGTTGACGTTGAAGGCAGGCGTCTCGATGGGGCAGCCCGCGTCGATGGCGGCCACGCGGGAGAGGTAGGCGTCCTTGGTGTCGGTGGGGATCACGTTGCCCATGACCACGTGGCCCACGGCATCGGGCGCGATGCCGGCGCGCGCAATCGCGGCCTTCACGGCGGTGGTGGCGAGCTGGGTGTTGGGCACGTCCTTCAGGCTGCCGCCGAAGGTGCCGATGGCGGTGCGTGCGGTGCTGACGACGAAGACTTCGCGGTGGGTCATGGGGCAGATACGGTGGTTGGAGGTGGATAGGTGACCGTACCGTCCGGGTGGACCTGCGCGGCCGGGGTGAGTGTCGCACTCTCGGTGCGCGCGCCCAGGATGTGGCGCACCGCGCCGCCGGCGGCCAGCACGTGGTCGGTGATGATGCGGCGGTGGCAGCGCCACCACACGGCCTCGGCGCACATGATGGCGCAGGGCTCGCGTGCCGCGGCCGTGCGCAGCGCGGCCAGCGCGGCGCGAAACGCGGGTTGCAGCGCGTAGTCGGCGTAGTTGTGGAAGCTGCGGTTGTCCCAGTAGCCGTTGGTGGTGGGCGGCACGCCGCGCTGCAGGGGGCGGCGCCCGCCCAGCGCCGGCATGTGGGTGTAGGCGATGCCCTGCGCGGCCAGCGCGCCGGGCAGCCGGTCCTCGTGGAATTGCGGCTGGCGCAGCGAGCGCGGGATGGCGCGCACGTCGATCACCCGTGTCACGCCTTCGCGCTGCAGCAGCGCGATGAAGTCCTGCACCGCCAGCGTGGAGTGCCCGATGGTGTAGAGCGGCGGCGCGGCCATTGCGTGTGCCGCTCAGCGGGCCAGGCGGTGCAGCGCGCTGCCTTTGTGCAGGGCGACATGGTCGGTCTTGTCGCTCTGGATCTCGTACTGCGGCTCTTCGGCGCTGGCGTGGTGGGTGTAGCCCTTCCACTGCAGCGCGCGGGTGTGGACGGCGGTGATGCGCCCGCTGACGCGGCCGGCCTCGGAGTTCCAGCTGACGTGGTCGCCCACCTTGAAAGGGTGTGCCATGGCATGCCTTGTATGGATGCCTCCCGGCAATGAGTAGTAACCCGCATCGCTG
>NZ_JSYI01000083.1:0-29045 GCF_001023515.1 Diaphorobacter sp. J5-51
AGCGATGCGGGTTACTACTCATTGCCGGGAGGCATCCATACAAGACTGCCATGACCACGACACCGCCCCGCTGGGACCCGCAAGCCCCCGAAGTCCTGCGCGACCAACGCGCCGCCTACGACCAGCTGCGCGAGCGCTGCCCACTGGCGCACAGCGACGCGCAGCACTGGTCCGTGCTGCGCCACGCCGAGGTCATGCAGGTGCTGCAGGATCACGCCACCTTCAGCAGCGCGGTGTCGGCCCACCCGGCCGTGCCCAACGGCTACGACCAGCCCCTGCACACGCAGTACCGCCGCGCGCTCGACCCGTTCTTCGCCCCCGAGCGCATGGCGCACTTCGAGCCCGTGTGCCGCGCGCTGTCGGCCGCCACGGTGCAGGAGGCCCTGGCCCTGGGCGGCGAGCTGGAGATCACCCACGAGTTCGCCCTGCCCTTCGCGGTGCGCGTGCAGTCCGCGTTCCTCGGCTGGCCCACGCTGCTGCAGGACGAGCTGCTCGGCTGGCTGCGCCGCAGCCAGGCCGCCACCCGCTCGGGCGACCGCACGCAGACCTCGGCCGTGGCGCAGGAGTTCGAAGACCTGGTCGGGCGCGTGCGCCAGGCCCGCCTGGAGGCGCCGCCCACGCAGGACATCACCAGCGAACTGATGCACACCCGTGTGGAGGGCCGCCTGCTGGACCTGCGCGAGCTTGCCAGCGTGCTGCGCAACTGGACGGTGGGCGAGGTCGGCACGATTGCCGCCTCCATCGGCATCCTGCTGCACTGGCTGGCGAGCCACCCCGACTGGCAGCAACGCCTGCGCGCGCAGCCCGGCCTCTTGCCCACGGCCATCGACGAGGTGCTGCGCATCGACGGCCCGCTCGTGGCCAACCGCCGCATCACCACCCGCGACGTGACGCTGGGCGGCTGCCCCGTGCCGATGGGCGAGCGCCTGTCCATCCACTGGATCGCCGCCAACCGCGACCCGCGCGTGTTCGGCGACCCGGATGAGTTCCGCATGGATCGCGACCCCGCGCTCAACCTGCTGTATGGCGCAGGCATCCACGTCTGCCCCGGCGCGCCGCTGGCGCGGCTGGAACTGCGGGTGCTGATGGAGGAGTTGCTGGCGCGCACCAGCGCCATCGCACTGCCCGCAGGCCATGCGCCTACGCGGGCCACAGCCCCGGACGCCGGCTACGCCGCGTTGCGGGTGCGTTTGCATCAAACACCCGCGTAGCGCCGCCTGCTACGCTGACGGTCGTCACTTCACAAAGCCATTCCATGTCCGTCAGCATCACTTTCCTCGGCGGGGCCGGCACCGTCACCGGCTCCAAATACCTCGTACGCCACGGCGGCCAGGCGCTGCTCGTGGACTGCGGCCTGTTCCAGGGCTACAAGCCGCTGCGCCTGCGCAACTGGAACCCGCTGCCGGTGGCGCCGCAGGACATTGACGCCGTGCTGCTCACCCATGCCCACCTGGACCACTCGGGCTACCTGCCGCTGCTGGCCAAGGACGGCTTTGGCGGGCCGGTGTTCTGCACGGCCGGCACGCGCGATCTATGCGCCATCCTGCTGCCCGACAGCGGCCATCTGCAGGAAGAAGACGCGGCTTTCCTCAACCGGCACAAGCTCAGCAAGCACGAACCCGCCCTGCCGCTGTACACGCGCCTGGACGCGCAGCACTGCCTGTCGCTGCTGCAAGTGCAGCCCACGCACCAGACCTTCGAGCCCATGCGCGGCTGGCGCGCCACCTTCCAGAATGCAGGCCACATCCTGGGTGCGGCCAGCGTGCTGCTGGAGGTGGGAGGGCGGCGCATCCTGTTCTCTGGCGACCTGGGCCGCCCGGACGACCTGCTGATGCATGCGCCCGACGCGCCGCCCGCGGCCGACACCGTGCTCATCGAGTCCACCTACGGCGACCGCAGCCACCCACCCGGCACGGTGCTGGACGAGCTGGGGCCCGCGCTGGCACGCCTGGCTGCACGCGGCGGCGTGGCGGTGGTGCCGGTATTCGCCGTGGGGCGCGCGCAGACGGTGATGTACGCCATCGCCCAGCTGAAGGCCCGCGGCGAAGTGCCTTCCGGACTGCGCGTGTACCTGGACAGCCCCATGGCCGTGAGCGCCACGGAGCTGTTCCAGAACCACCTGAGCGAGACCCGGATCAACCGATCCGAACTGCACGCCATGGCGCGCGGCACGACGCTGGTGCACAGCGTGGACGAATCCAAGGCGCTGGCCCGCCTGCACGGGCCGCGCGTGATCCTGTCGGCCAGCGGCATGGCCACCGGCGGGCGCGTGCTGCACCATTTGGCGCTGCACGCGGGCGACCATCGCAACATGATCATCCTCACCGGGCACCAGGCGGGCGGCACGCGCGGCGCCCGCATCGCCGCGGGCGAAAAAACCATCCGCATCCACGGGCGCGACGTGGCCATCCGCGCCGAGGTGGTGCAATTGGCCACGGCCTCGGCCCACGCCGATGGCGACCAATTGGTGGCCTGGCTGCGCTCCATGCCCTCCACACCCCGGCAGGTGTATGTGGTGCACGGGGAGATGGCTGCGGCCGACATGCTGCGCCAGCGCATCGACCACGCGTTGGGCTGCCCCGTGGAGGTTCCCGAGCATGGCGACAGCGTGACGCTCTAAAACAAGAGCCAAAACAGCCTCCAGCGCTTATCTGATGAGCGCTGAAAGCTATATTTTTCATAGCAAATCCGCCGCTATGCCCCATCCGGCGGCATGTGAGCCATCGCGTATCGCGATGACAACCGGCAAATATACAGGGGAAAATAGGGGAATCACCTCGTCAAACGAGAAGTCACCCAGCCCCGATGAAAAGCTCAGAGCGCAGCTTTGCGCGCCGCATTGACCTCACCTCGCTGCAACTGTTCGTGGCCGTCTGCGAACTGGGCAGCATCGGCCGCGCGGCCGAGCGGGAGTTCATCGCCGCCTCGGCGGTGAGCAAGCGCCTGTCCGACCTGGAGGCTGCGGTCGACACGGCCCTGCTGTACCGCCACAGCCGCGGCGTGACGCTGACCCCCGCCGGCGAAAGCCTGCTGCACCACGCGCGCAACGTGCTGTTCGGGCTGGAGCGCATGCAGGGTGAGCTTTCCGAGTACGCCGACGGCGTGCGCGGCCATGTGCGCATGCACGCCAACATCTCTGCCATCGTGCAGTTCCTGCCCGAGGACCTGGGCGCGTTCGCCCAGGCACACAGCCAGATCAAGATCGATCTGCAGGAGCACCTCTCGCCCGACGTGCTGCAGGCCGTGCACGAAGGCGCGGCGGATCTGGGGATCTGCAACGTACCCGCCACGGCCGCCCACGAAGGCCTGCAAAGCCGCCCCTACCGCAGCGACCGGCTGGTGCTGGTCGTGCCCCAGACGCACGCCCTGTCGACCCGCGCATCGATCCGCTTTGAAGAAGTGCTGGACTGGGACATCGTCGGGCTGCACGCGGGCAGCAGCATCAGCCTGGCCATGCGCCAGGCCGCCGCGCAGGCCGCGCGCCCGCTGCGCCAGCGCATCCAGGTCACCAGCCTGGACGCGATGTGCCGCATGATCGACAACGGCCTGGGCGTAGGCCTGCTGCCCGACCGGGCGTTTTCGCTGATGCGCGGCGTGGGGCAACTGGCCGCCGTGCCGCTGGACGAACCCTGGGCCCGGCGCGCGCTGCGCCTGGTGGCGCGCGACT
The DNA here is from genome assembly GCF_001023515.1 of Diaphorobacter sp. J5-51. Taxonomy (NCBI): domain Bacteria; kingdom Pseudomonadati; phylum Pseudomonadota; class Betaproteobacteria; order Burkholderiales; family Comamonadaceae; genus Diaphorobacter; species Diaphorobacter sp. J5-51. Next base: position 3,668 of record NZ_JSYI01000083.1, read on the forward strand.
TCGAGGCCCTGCCCGTCACGGCACGGCTGCTGGTCGAACACCTGGCGCCCGCGCCTGCCGCGACGCCCGCCGAGGACGGCGACACCCCCACCTAGAATTCTCACCACCCCACTGAACCCAAGAAACGAGACTGCCATGGGACGCACCCTGTACGACAAGATCTTCGACGAGCACGTCGTCCACACGGAAGAGGACGGCACCGCCGTGCTCTACATCGACCGCCACCTGGTGCATGAGGTGACCAGCCCGCAGGCCTTCGAAGGCCTGCGCGAGGCGGGCCGCAAGGTCTGGCGCGTGAGCTCCATCGTGGCCACGGCCGACCACAACACCCCCACCACCGGGTGGGAGCGCGGCTACGACGGCATTGCCGACCCGATCAGCAAGGAGCAGATCGTCACGCTGGACAAGAACATCCAGGAGTCCGGTGCGGCGGCGTTCTTCCCGTTCCTGTCCAAGCGCCAGGGCATCGTGCACGTGATCGGCCCCGAGAACGGCGCCACCCTCCCGGGCATGACCGTGGTCTGCGGCGACAGCCACACCAGCACCCACGGCGCGTTCGGCGCGCTGGCCCACGGCATCGGCACCAGCGAGGTCGAGCACGTGATGGCCACGCAGACCCTGCTGGCCAAGAAGGCCAAGAACATGCTGGTCCAAGTGAATGGCAAGGTCGCCCCTGGCATCACGGCCAAGGACATCGTGCTGGCCATCATCGGCAAGATCGGCACCGCCGGCGGCACGGGTTACACGATTGAATTTGCCGGGGAAGCCATCCGCGACCTGAGCATGGAAGGCCGCATGACCGTGTGCAACATGGCCATCGAAGCCGGCGCGCGCGCGGGCCTGGTAGCGGTGGACGACAAGACGATCAACTACGTGAAGGGCCGCCCGCTCGCGCCCACGGGCGTGGAGTGGGACCAGGCCGTGGCGTACTGGAAGACGCTGCACTCGGACGCGGACGCCAAGTTCGACGCGGTGGTGGAGTTGAACGCCGCCGAGATCGTGCCGCAGGTCACCTGGGGCACCAGCCCCGAGATGGTGCTGGGCATCGACGCCGTGGTGCCCGACCCGGACAAGGAGAAGGACCCGTCCAAGCGCGGCGCCATCGAGCGTGCGCTGACCTACATGGGTCTGCAGCCCGGCAAGCCGATGGATGACATCTTCGTGGACAAGGTGTTCATCGGCTCGTGCACCAACAGCCGCATCGAGGACATGCGCGAAGCCGCCGCCGTGGTCAAGAAGCTCGGCCAGAAGGTCGCCAAGAACATCAAGCTGGCCATGGTGGTACCTGGCTCGGGCCTGGTGAAGGAACAGGCCGAACGCGAGGGGCTGGATGCGATTTTCAAGGCCGCGGGCTTTGAATGGCGCGAGCCCGGTTGCTCCATGTGCCTGGCCATGAATGCCGACCGCCTGGAGCCCGGCGAGCGCTGCGCTTCCACGTCCAACCGCAACTTCGAAGGCCGCCAGGGCGCGGGCGGGCGCACGCACCTCGTGAGCCCCGCCATGGCCGCGGCCGCCGCCATCCACGGCCACTTCGTGGACATCCGCCAATTCGCCTGAGGAGCCTCCCACCATGAACAAGTCTCTCGCCGCCCTGCTCGCGCTGGCCTTCGTGCTGGCCGGCTGCAACACCGTCAAGGGCATGGGCCAGGACGTGCAGCGCGCCGGCAGCGCCATCGAACGCGCCGCCAAGTAAGCCCCTCCACACCGCCATCCCAGGAGCTCCGCATGAAGAAAGCCCTCGCCTGCCTCGCCACCACGCTGCTGCTGGCCAGCCCCGCCCTGTCGTGGGCCGCCAATCGCGCCTGCGTCATCGAAGGCAGCATCACCTTCAGTGGCAAGACCACGCAGGTCAAGGACTGCATGGAATTCGCCGCCGGCGTGCCCGACGACCAGATCAAGGGCAGCTGCGGCGGCCTGGCGCAGATGTCCGCCCAACTGGGCGGCAAGCCCGGCAAGGTGAGCTACCTGCCGCAGTGCCCGCGCCCGGCCAGCGGCGCCTGCAAGGGGCTGATGGGTCAGCCCGTGGATGCCTACTACTACAACCTGACCGCCGATGCGCTGCAGGACAAGCGCAAGGCCTGCGAAACCTCCAGCGCACAGATCAAGGCCGGCACTTGGACCAACGGCCAGTAAGCCCGCGGGCCCCAACGCCACTTCTTTCCGGACACACCACCATGCAGAAATTCACCCTCCACAAGGGCCTCGTCGCCCCCATGGACCGCGAGAACGTCGATACCGACGCCATCATCCCCAAGCAGTTCCTCAAGTCGATCAAGAAGACGGGCTTCGGCCCCAACCTGTTCGACGAGTGGCGCTACCTCGACAAGGGCGAGCCGGGCGTGCCCGAATCCCAGCGCAAGCCCAACCCCGACTTCGTGCTGAACCAGCCGCGCTACCAGGGCGCGAGCATCCTGCTGGCGCGCAAGAACTTCGGCTGCGGCTCCAGCCGCGAGCACGCGCCCTGGGCGCTGGACCAATACGGTTTTCGCGCCATCATCGCGCCGAGCTTTGCCGACATCTTCTTCAACAACTGCTTCAAGAACGGCCTGCTGCCCATCGTGCTGCCCGAAGCCACGGTGGACCAGCTGTTCAACGAAGCGGCCGCCTTCCCCGGCTACCAACTCACCGTGGACCTGGAGCGCCAGGTGGTGGTGCGTCCCCAGGGCGAGGAGATCCCCTTCGACGTGGTGCCGTTTCGCAAGTACTGCTTGCTCAACGGGTTTGACGACATCGGGCTGACGCTGCGCCATGCCGACAAGATCCGCGCGTTCGAAGCCGCACGCCTGGCCAGCAAGCCGTGGCTGAGCCACACCATGGCCGCGTGACCCACCACCGGCCCTGACCGATTGATTACAAGCAAAAACAGCCTCCGGCGCTTATCCATCAAGCGCCAACAGCTATCAAAACAGAAGTGAATGACCATGAAAATCGCAGTTCTGCCGGGTGACGGCATTGGCCCCGAGATCGTCGCCGAGGCCGTCAAGGTGCTCGAAGCCCTGGACCTGAAGCTGGAGATGGAGACGGCACCCGTGGGCGGCGCCGCTTACGAGGCCGCGGGCCACCCGCTGCCGGAGTCCACGTTGAATCTCGCCAAGAGTGCCGACGCCATCCTGTTCGGCGCCGTGGGCGACTGGAAGTACGACACGTTGGCGCGCCCGCTGCGCCCCGAGCAGGCCATCCTGGGCCTGCGCAAGCACCTGGGCCTGTTCGCCAACTTCCGTCCCGCGATCTGCTACGAGCAGCTCACGCATGCGTCCAGCCTCAAGCCTGAACTGGTGGCCGGCCTGGACATCCTCATCATCCGCGAGCTGACCGGCGACATCTACTTCGGCCAGCCGCGCGGGCGTCGCACCGCCGCTGACGGCCACTTCCCCGGCGCCGAGGAAGCATTCGACACCATGCGCTACAGCAAGCCCGAGATCGAGCGCATCGCCCGCGTCGCGTTTGAGGCCGCGCGCAAGCGCAACAAGAAGGTCACCAGCGTGGACAAGGCCAACGTGCTGGAAACCTTCCAGTTCTGGAAGGACGTCGTGACCGAGGTGCACAAGGACTATCCCGACGTGGAGCTGCAGCACATGTACGTGGACAACGCGGCCATGCAGCTGGTGAAAGCGCCCAAGGCGTTCGACGTGATCGTCACCGGCAACATGTTCGGCGACATCCTCTCCGACGAAGCCTCCATGCTCACCGGCTCCATCGGCATGCTGCCCTCGGCCAGCCTGAACGACAAGAAGCAAGGCCTGTACGAGCCCAGCCACGGCAGCGCCCCCGACATCGCCGGCAAGGGCGTGGCCAACCCCCTGGCTACCATCCTCAGCGCTGCCATGATGCTGCGCTTCAGCCTGAACCAGGAAGAAGCCGCGCGCCGCATCGAAGCCGCGGTGCAGCAGGTGCTGGCCCAAGGCCTGCGCACGCCTGACATCTACAGCGACGGCACCACCAAGGTGGGCACGGCGCAGATGGGCGATGCCGTGGTGAAGGCCCTCGCTGCCTGACGGGCGGCCTCCCGCACAACGCGACAGCGGCCCTTCGGGGCCGCTTTTTCGTGGCGCGCAAGCAGCACAAGCGGCACAAGCGGCATCGCAAGTCCGGATCCGGCCAGACGCATCGCCCACGGGCCGGGAGACTCTTCCTTCACCCAACCCGAAGGAGCGTCCCATGTCCCAACCGTCCCTCTCCCATCGCGTCGCCATCGTCACCGGCGCCAGTTCCGGCATCGGCCGCGCAGCGGCCCTGCTTTTCGCGGAGGCCGGCGCGGCCGTCGTCGTGGGCGCACGGCGCCAAGCGGAGCTGGACCAACTCGTCGCTGCCATCACCCAGCAGGGAGGGTCGGCTGCGGCAGTGGCCGGCGACGTGCGCGACGAGGCCTACGCACAAGCGCTCGTCGCCACTGCCGTGGAGCGTTTTGGCGGCCTCGATATCGCCTTCAACAACGCGGGCACCATGGGGCCGCTGCAACCCACGCCGGACGTGCAGTCGAGCGATTGGCGCGACACCCTGGAGACCAACCTCACCAGTGCCTTCCTGGGCGCCAAGCACCAGATTCCCGCAATGCTGGCGCGCGGAGGTGGTTCAATCATCCTCACCTCCACCTTCGTGGGGTATACCGCCGCATTTGCGGGCACGGCCGCGTATGCCGCGAGCAAGGCCGGCCTGATCGGCCTGACCCAGGCACTGGCCACGGAGTTCGGAGCGAAGGCCATCCGTGTGAATGCCTTGCTGCCCGGCGGCACCCTCACCCCCATGGCGCGCACCATGAACGGAACACCCGAGGCGCTGGCCCAGGTCGCCCAACTGCATGCACTCAAGCGCCTGGCGCAGCCCCGGGAGATTGCCCAGGCCGCGTTGTACCTGGCGTCCGACGCGGCATCGTTCGTCACCGGGACAGCCATGCTGGTGGATGGCGGGGTGTCCATCCAGCGGGGATGACCGCAGCGCAGCGGCGATGGCGGCATGCCCAGCCATGGGCCTGCATGGGTTCCGCTACAATGCCCAGCTATGTTTGCCGCCCGCCCGTTCGCCCTGAACACCGCCTCTGCCGCCAAGGCACGCAAGGCTGCGCGCGCAATCACCAAAACCACGACCATTACGGGCTGATCCAGCTCCGGCATCGTCGTGCGCCCTCCCTGGCCTAGACGAGCCGGGGGCGGAAGAAAGCAGCCACCGGTCGCGTGCGTACTGTTTTTTACTTTGAAAGGGCGATGAAATGAGCAAGTTGGTAGGTTTGGTCGGCTGGCGCGGCATGGTCGGCTCGGTCCTGATGGACCGCATGGCGCAGGAAAAGGACTTCGATCTGATCGAGCCCCTGTTCTTCTCCACCTCGAACGCAGGCGGCAAGGCGCCCGCCCAGGCCAAGAACGAGACCACGCTGCAGGACGCGTTCGACATCGAACAGCTCAAGCGCTGCGACATCATCCTCACCGCACAGGGCGGCGACTACACCAACGAGGTGTACCCCAAGCTGCGCGCGGCCGGCTGGAACGGCCACTGGATCGACGCCGCCTCTGCCCTGCGCATGGAAAAGAACGCGGTCATCGTGCTCGACCCGGTGAACATGCCCGTCATCAAGAACGCGCTGGCGAACGGCGGCAAGGATTGGATAGGCGGCAACTGCACCGTGTCCTGCATGCTGATGGGCGTGGGTGCGCTGTACAAGGCCGGGCTCGTCGAGTGGATGAGCACCCAGACCTACCAGGCGGCCAGCGGCGGCGGCGCGCAGCACATGCGCGAACTGCTGACGCAGTACGGCACGCTGAATGCCGAGGTGAAGGCCCTGCTCGACGACCCCAAGAGCGCCATCCTGGAAATCGACCGCAAGGTCATCGCCAAGCAGCGCAGCCTGTCGGGCGCGGAGACAGCCAATTTCGGCGTGCCGCTGGGCGGCTCGCTCATCCCGTGGATTGACAAGGACCTGGGCAACGGCATGTCCAAGGAAGAGTGGAAGGGCATGGCCGAGACCAACAAGATCCTGGGCCAGGGGGAAGGCTTCAACACCGCCGCAGTGCCGGTGGACGGTTTCTGCGTGCGCGTAGGCGCCATGCGGTGCCACAGCCAAGCACTGACCTTCAAGCTCAAGAAGGATGTGCCCGTAGCCGACATCGAGGCCATGATCGCTGCTGACAACGAGTGGGTGAAGGTGGTTCCCAATACGCGTGAGGCGACGCTGAAGGACCTGACTCCCGTGGCCGTCACCGGCACCATGACCATTCCCGTCGGCCGCATCCGCAAGCTGGCCATGGGTCCGGAGTATGTGGGCGCGTTCACCATCGGCGACCAGTTGCTGTGGGGCGCCGCCGAGCCGCTGCGCCGCATGCTGCGCATCCTGCTGGACGCCTGACGCCGATTCAACGCCACCTTCGGGTGGCGTTTTTTCGAGGTCATAGATTGATACGGCCCGTTACCGATCGTTGTCCATTACCAACAGGAATAAGGCCGTCCCGGCCTCTTCCTGCACCTTATAAAACGTGGCGCGACACCTCAGCTTGTCAGTGCAAAACATTGATGCTATGGTGCTTTTTACATATTTTCACGCGCCTGGGCGGCTCGATCACGACCAGAAAAATACCGCCCCCTCGGCACCATCCATCTCTTCATTCGTCGCACACATGCATCGCTGGAAATTTTCTGTCCTGGCCACCGCGGCCATCCTCTCGGCTGGTCTTTACACCACCGATGCAAGTGCTCTCGCCCTAGGCCGCGTGAATGTCCAGTCGGCGCTTGGCGAGCCCCTGCGCGCGGAAATCGAACTGCCCCAGATCACTGCTGCCGAGGCCGAATCGCTGCGCGTGAGCACCGCCAGCCCTGAAGTTTTCCGCAGCCAGGGCATGGAATATTCCCCCGCTGCGCATAGCGTGCAAGTGCAACTGCACCGCCGCACGAATGGCTCCATGGTGCTGCGCTTGAGCAGTACCCGCCCGGTCAACGATCCTTTCGTGGATTTGGTTATCGATGCGACCTGGAGTTCCGGCCATATCGTGCGTAGCTACACGATGCTGTTCGACCCGCCGGCGAGCCGCCCGCAGGCGGCGGTGACCGCAGCCCCTCAGGTAACGTCACCCCGTGCCGCGGCAACTGCGCCGCGCGCCCCCGTCACTACCGCGGCGCCCGCGCCTACCGCACGCCCAGCAACCCCTCCCGCACCCGCCGTAGCCGGCCGTCCCACCCCCGCAGACGCACCCGCGTCCGCTGGCGGTGACGAGATTCGCGTGCGCCCCGGTGATACGGCCGGCCGCATCGCGGAAGCCCATCGCCCCGCTGGCGTCTCGCTGGACCAGATGCTGGTAGCAATGATGCGCGCCAATCCGGACGCGTTCGTCAACAGCAATGTGAATCGTCTACGTTCCGGCGCAGTGCTGCAGATGCCTAGCGAAACGGAGGCGCAAGCCACGGACGCCACCGAAGCTCGCAAGATCGTCGCCGCGCAAAGCCGCGATTTCAATGAATTCCGCCGCCGCATGGCTGCGACAGCGCCCAAGGCCGAGGTTGCGGCCGCAGAGCGCTCCGCGCGCGGCACTGTGCAGACCCAGGTGAACGAGAGCAAGCCCGCCGCTGCCGGCCCCGATAAGCTCACACTCTCCAAGGGCAGCGTTCAAGCCCAGAAGACCGAGGAGCAGATGGCCCGCGACAAGCAGGCCGAACAGAACAGCGCCCGCATGGCGGAGCTGTCCAAGAACATCTCAGACCTGAACCAGCTCAGCGGCGCCTCCGCGCCAGCCGGCGCTGGCGCCGCTGCGCCAAGAGCCACGGCGCCTTCCGCCCCTGCCAGCCAGCCGGCGGTGGCAGTACCCGCCGCCGGGGGGTTGCCCGCGCCCGCTACCGCGGCTGCAAGCGCCGACATGAGCACTGCTACGGCAGAAGCTGCCGCACCAGCGCCCGAGGCCTCTGCCGCCGAGGCGGCTGTTCCCGCCGAAGCGGCATCCCAGGCCTCTGCCGCAGCACCCGCTCCCGCCGCCGTGGCCCCGCGTCCAGCCCCCCAGCCCGTTCCCTACGAAGAGCCCAGCTTCCTGGATGCCCTCACGGAGGACCCGCTGCTGGCAGGAGGCGCACTGGCGCTCGTACTTGCGTTGCTGGGCTATGGCGGCTACCGCGTGGTCCAAAGCCGCCGCAACCAGGGTGCCCTGGACAGTTCGTTCTCGGAAAGCAGCCTGCAGCCGGATTCCTTCTTCGGCGCCAGTGGCGGTCAGCGTGTGGATACGGCCAACAGCGAACTCACGACCGGCTCCTCGTCCATGACCTATTCGCCCAGCCAACTGGATGCCGGTGGCGATGTGGATCCGGTGGCGGAAGCCGACGTCTACCTCGCCTACGGCCGTGACCTGCAGGCGGAGGAAATTCTCAAGGAGGCCCTGCGCCACCATCCAGAGCGCGTCTCCATCCCCGCCAAACTGGCCGAGATTTATGCCAAGCGCCAGGACCGCAAGGCGCTGGAGTCCGTCGCCAACGACGTGTTCAGGCTCACCAACGGTCAGGGGCCCGACTGGACCCGCGTGTCAGACCTGGGCCGTACGCTCGACCCCGAAAATCCGCTGTACCAGCCCGGTGGCCGTCCTGCCGTTGCCGCCAGCGCCACAGCGGCCGCTGCAGCGACCGCGGCCTTTGCAAGCACGCTGGGTACAGCAACTGCTCCGGCGGCACCCACGGGCGGACCGGACTCTGTGCTGCCAGACCTCGATCTGGATTTGGATCTCGATCTGCACGAAGCACCGTCGGCCCCGGCTCCGGCGCCAAGCACGTTTGCCATGGCCGCAGCCAACAACACCGCCGCAGCCGCGCCGATAGTGCCCGCCGCCCAGGCGCCCGTACCGTCCCTGGATCTGGGCGACTTGGAACTACCCCAGGCCTCCTGGGACGAGCCAGCGGTGACGCCGCAGACGACGACAGAGCCCGACGTGCAAAGCGAGCCTCTTCCGTTGAACCTGGACGATGACTTGTCCCTGATGGACTCCGGCGTCGCCCCCCTGACCAGCCGCGACGCGAAGGCCGTCACCTCGGAATCCCTGGAATTCGACCTCGGCGATCTGTCGCTGGACCTTGACACCCCCACGGCGGCCGCTCCCGTCGCGCCCTCGGTCGCCGCCAAGGCAGCGTCCTCCGCTGCCGACGCGCTGCCGGACGACCCTCTGGCCACCAAGCTCGCACTGGCGGAAGAGTTCAACACCATTGGCGACAGCGAAGGCGCGCGGGCCCTGGTGGAAGAGGTCATCGCCGAATCGTCCGGTGAGCTGAAGGCCCGCGCCCAGCGACTGCTCGCCGAACTGGGCTGATGTCCATCCGGCGGTGGGCACGCGGCCATTGCCGCGCTGACGTGCCATTGCCCTCCGAAAGGAGCATCCGATGAGGGTGGCCCTCGGCGTCAGTTACAACGGCCAGGCGTACAACGGCTGGCAGAGTCAGCCCTCTGGCAACACGGTGCAAGACCGTCTGGAAGCGGCCCTGGGCCGCTTTGCCACGCAGGAGGTGCACACGATCTGTGCCGGGCGCACCGACGCCGGCGTGCACGGGCTGATGCAGGTGGTGCACTTCGATACGGAACTGCAGCGTGCGCCATTTTCATGGGTCCGCGGCACCAACACCTTCCTACCGGCGGACATCGCCGTGCAGTGGGCGCAACCCGTTCCCGATGCCTTTCATTCCCGCGCCTGCGCCGTGGCCCGGCGCTATGCCTACGTATTGCTGCAGTCGCCCGTACGCCCCAGCGTTGATGCCGGGCGCGTGGGTTGGGTCTTTCATGCCCTCGATGAGCAGGCCATGCACAAGGCCGTGCAGCATTTGCTGGGCGAGCATGACTTCACGTCATTTCGCGCCTCGGCCTGCCAGGCCAAGTCGCCGGTGAAGACATTGCACCGCATCGACATCACACGCCGGGCTCCGCCAGCGGGCGAGTCCACCGGCACCCACGGGTGTGTCCCCTGCTACTGGCGCTTTGAATTCGAAGGCAATGCGTTCCTGCACCACATGATCCGCAACATCATGGGCTGCATCGTCGCCATCGGCCAGGGGCTGTATCCGCCCGAATGGATGCGCACGGTGCTGGAGGCGCGGTCGCGCGACGCGGCTGCTCCTACCTTTTCGCCCGATGGCCTGTACTTCCAGGGCCCGGTATACGGCGCGGAATGGGGCCTGCCGACGCGCACGGCTGCGTATGATTGGCTGCCATGAGCAGCCCGACCGCAGCACTGAGCACCCCCGTCCACTCCACCGCGCGCACCCGCATCAAGATCTGCGGCCTGACGCGCGAGCAGGACGTGGACGCGGCCGTTGCCGCAGGCGCGGACGCCGTCGGCTTCGTGCTCTACGCGAAGAGCCCGCGCGCCGTCAGCCCCGAGCGCGCCGCGGCCCTGGCCCGGCGCCTGCCGCCCTTCACAACGCCCGTCCTGCTGTTCGTGAACGCGCAAGCTACTGAAGTGATAGCTGCAAGCGCTTGCGTACCGGGCGCTACGGTGCAATTTCATGGTGACGAGACACCCGAGGACTGCTGGGCCGCCAGCGACCAGGGGCGCATCCCCTTCCTGCGCGCCGCGCGCATTCCCCTGGGCGAGGATGCGGCACGGTTCGACCTCGTAGAATACGCACAGGCTCACTCTCACGCCCGTGCCATCCTGCTCGACGCCCATGTCGAGGGCTATGGCGGCGGCGGCAAGGCATTCAATTGGTCACTCCTTCCACCAAGCGTCGACTGTCACCTCGTTTTGTCTGGTGGACTCACGCCTGCAAACGTGGCCGATGGCATCCTGCAGGTCCGACCGCGTTGCCGAACGCTGGCGGTTGACGTCAGCTCCGGCGTAGAGGCCGACGGCCCCGACGGCTCCCCCCTGAAGGGCGTCAAGGACGCCGGCAAGATCCAACGCTTCATCGCCGCCGTGCGCGCGGCGGATGCGGCACCAGCTTCCATCTCCTGAATGTTCGAATACCACCAACCCGATGCATCGGGCCACTTCGGCCCCTATGGCGGCAGCTTCGCCAGCGAGACCCTGACCCATGCGCTGACCGAGCTGCGCGAGGCCTATGCGCGCTACCAGCACGATCCGGCGTTCCTCGCCGAATTCCAGTACGAGCTGGCCCATTTCGTGGGCCGGCCCTCACCCGTCTACCACGCCGCGCGCATGTCGCGCGAGATGGGCGGCGCGCAGATCTACCTCAAGCGCGAGGACCTCAACCACACCGGCGCGCACAAGATCAACAACGTGATCGGCCAGGCCATGCTCGCGCGCCGCATGGGCAAGCCGCGCATCATCGCCGAGACCGGCGCGGGCCAGCATGGCGTGGCCACGGCCACGATCTGCGCGCGCTACGGCCTGCAGTGCGTGGTCTACATGGGCGCCGAGGACGTCAAGCGCCAGAGCCCCAACGTCTACCGCATGAAGCTGCTGGGCGCCACCGTGGTGCCCGTCGAGTCGGGCAGCAAGACGCTGAAAGATGCGCTCAACGAGGCCATGCGCGACTGGGTGGCCAACGTGGACAACACCTTCTACATCATCGGCACCGTGGCAGGCCCCCACCCCTATCCCATGATGGTGCGTGACTTCCAGAGCGTGATCGGCAAGGAATGCCTCACGCAGATGCCCACCATGCTGGCCGAACAGAAGATCGCCGCCGAGCAACCCGACGCCGTCGTGGCCTGCGTGGGCGGTGGCAGCAATGCCATGGGCATCTTCCACCCCTACATCCCGTTCGAGAAAACCCGCCTGTTCGGCGTGGAAGCCGCAGGCGAAGGCCTGGACAGCGGCAAGCATTCCGCCAGCCTGCAGCGCGGCTCCAGTGGCGTGCTGCACGGCAACCGCACCTTCATCCTGCAAGATGAGAATGGCCAGATCACGGAGACGCACAGCATCAGCGCCGGCCTGGACTACCCTGGAGTGGGCCCCGAGCACGCCTGGCTGCAGGAAATCAAGCGAGCCGAGTACGTGGGCATCACCGATACGGAAGCGTTGGAAGCCTTTCACTACCTGTGCCGCACCGAGGGCATCATCCCGGCCCTGGAATCCAGCCACGCCGTGGCCTACGCGCTCAAGCTCGCCAAGACCATGACGCCCCAGCAATCCATCCTCGTGAACCTGTCTGGCCGCGGCGACAAGGACATCGGCACCGTGGCCGACCTGTCTGGCGTGGACTTCTACGACCGTCCCTCCATGCGCGGGTTGACCGTCAAGGGAGGACCCGCCGCATGAGCCGCATCGCTGACACTTTTGCAGAGCTGCAGTCCAAGGGCCGCAAGGCGCTCATCCCCTACGTCACAGCAGGCTTTCCCTTCGTCGACATCACACCGGCCCTGATGCACGGCATGGTCGAGGCCGGCGCCGATGTGATCGAACTGGGCGTGCCCTTTTCCGACCCGATGGCCGACGGCCCCGTCATCCAGAAGGCGGGCGAGAAGGCCCTGGCACTGGGCGTGGGCCTGGCCCAGGTGCTGGAGATGGTGCGCAGCTTCCGCCTGCGCAACAGCACCACGCCCGTGGTGCTGATGGGCTACGCGAATCCGGTGGAGCGCTACGAGCAACGCCACGGCAAGGGCGCCTTCGCCCGCGACGCGGGCGAAGCCGGTGTGGACGGTGTGCTGATCGTGGACTACCCGCCCGAGGAGTGCGAGCAGTTCGCCGCCGACCTGCGCGGCCACGGCATCGACCTGATCTTCCTGCTGGCGCCTACCTCCACGCCGGAACGCATGCAGCAGGTGGCTCGCGTAGCCAGCGGCTACGTCTACTACGTCTCGCTCAAGGGCGTGACCGGCTCCGGCGCGCTGGACACGGCCGCCGTCGAGGCCATGCTGCCGCGCATCCGCGAGCATGTGAAGGTCCCCGTCGGCGTGGGCTTTGGCATTCGCGATGCTGCCACCGCGCAGGCCATCGGCCGCGTGGCCGATGCGGTGGTCATCGGCAGCCGCATCATCCAGCTCATCGAAGACCAGCCCCATGAGAAAGTGGTCGGCATCACCGTGGACTTTCTGCGCGGGGTGCGCAAGGCGCTGGACGCATAATGACGGCCCTGCGCGCCGGCCACGGCCCGCGCGCAGCCGCGATCTGAACAGAGGAAACCTATGTCCTGGCTCGAAAAACTCCTGCCCTCCAAAATCCAGCAGACCGACCCTACCGAGCGTCGCCAGATGCCCGAGGGCCTGTGGATCAAGTGCCCGAGCTGCGAGAACGTGCTCTACAAGACTGATCTGGAGCACAACGAAAACGTCTGTCCCCAATGCGGCCACCACCACCGCATCAGCGCCCGTGCGCGGCTCAACGCCTTCCTGGACGGCGAGGGACGCTATGAGATCGGCCAGGAAGTGCTGCCGGTCGACGCTCTCAAGTTCAAGGACAGCCGCAAGTATCTCGAACGCCTGAAGGAAGCCTTGGAGAACACCGGCGAGACCGACGCGCTCATCGTCATGGGCGGCGCGGTCAAGAGCATCAACGTCGTGGTGGCCTGCTTCGAATTCGATTTCATGGGCGGCTCCATGGGTTCCGTGGTGGGCGAGCGCTTCGTTCGCGGCGTGGAAACCGCCATCGAGCAGAAGGTGCCCTTCATCTGCTTCACCGCCACGGGCGGCGCACGCATGCAGGAAGGCCTGCTCAGCCTGATGCAGATGGCCAAGACCAATGCGGCCCTCACCCGTTTGGCCAAGAAAGGCCTGCCCTACATCAGTGTGCTGACCGACCCTACCATGGGTGGCGTGTCGGCCGGCTTCGCCTTCGTGGGGGATATCGTGATCGCCGAGCCCAAGGCACTGATCGGCTTTGCCGGCCCGCGCGTGATCGAATCCACCGTGCGCGTCACATTGCCCGAGGGTTTCCAGCGCGCGGAGTTCCTGCAGACCAAGGGCGCTGTGGACTTCATCTGCGACCGCCGCGAACTGCGCCAGACCGTGGCGCAATGCCTGTCCATGCTGCAGCGCCTGCCGGCCGACGCGATAGCCTGAACCACGGGCATCAAAAACAATAGCTGCTAGCGCTTGCTGGACGGGCGCTAGCAGCTATTTTTATTGAGAACAATGTCGCTACATCATGACGCTGGCCTGCAGATGCCCCAGCACGATCATCACGACCTGCAGCAGTACCAGCACCACCAGCGGCGACAGATCCACCCCCCCCAGTAGCGGTAGAACACGGCGCACGGGGCGCAACAACGGCTCGCACAGGCGGGTGATCACATCGCTGATGGGCGATCGCGTCTGCACCCACGAGAGCACGGCATAAACGATCAGCAAGCCCATCAATCCCGACACGGCCACGCGCGCCAGGCCAAAAAGCGCCATCCACGGCAGCCAGGCCAGTCCCATCCCCCCGCCCACCAGAAGCCACAGCAGCAGATACTGGACCAGTTGCAGCAGCAGCGCCGCCGCAAGGCAAGACAGATCCCACCGCCCCGCCGACGGAACGAGCTTGCGCAGTGGCAGCACCAGCCAGTCGCTCAGGGCAAACACGAGACGGCCCACGGGATTGGCAAACGACACCCGCTGCAGCTGCATGTACAGCCGCAACAGGCAAGCCCCGGTGAGCAGGCCGCTGGCAACGTCGAGGAGAAAAGACAGAATTTGAAACAGCATGGCCGATTAGCAAATAGGTCGACCCCGTTGCGGTGCGCCGCACACGGGTTCAACGTGGGATGATAGCGACGCTACGCATGCCGCCATGTCCGATCCCCTCACGCTGACCTCCCTGCCCCTGTTTCCGCTCAACACCGTGCTGTTTCCCGGTGGTGTACTACCGCTGCGTGTGTTCGAGGTGCGTTACCTGGACATGGTGCGCAAATGCCACCGCGCGGGTGCCCCCTTCGGCGTCGTGGCCCTGGCCCGCGGCCATGAGGTGCGCCAGGCGGGAGCCCTGCCGGAAAGCCTGTACAGCGTCGGCACATTGGCCATGATCGAGCATTTAGAGGAACTGCAAGCGGGGCTGATGCACGTACGTTGCCGGGGGATCGCCCGCTTTCGTGTCCTGCGCCAACAACTGCTGCCCCACGGGCTGTGGACCGCCAATGTGGAACAGATCCCTTGCGACACGCCGGTCCAAGTTCCCCCAGACTTGCAGCGTGCAGCTAGCACACTGACGCAGGTGTTGTCGTCATTGCGCGAGCAGGCGGCAGGAGCAGCCGGGGGACCAGCCGCACACGCACAGCCCTCACGCACAGATCTCCAAGACTGCGGTTGGCTTGCCAATCGCTGGTGCGAGTTATTGCCCATTCCGTTGGAACTCAAGCAGCAGCTCATGCAACTGGACAACCCGCTGGTGCGGCTGGAGCTGGTGAGTGACATCCTGGAACGTACCGGCATTTCTGGCTAGCGTCGCATGCAGGCCAAACTCAGGGTGATGCAAGTGATCACCAAGGGCGAACGAGGAGGTGCCCAGACCCATGTGCGCACCTTGTGCCAGGCTCTGGCCTCCCGCATCCATTTCAGCGCTGTCATTGGCGGCACGGGTCGCTCGCCGCTCGAAAGCGACCTACACACGCTGGGACTGCCGATTTACCGCCTGCCAAGCCTGCGCAATTCGCTGGCGCCCTGGCATCTGTTCCGTTCGGTACTGCAACTGCGCGCCTTGATCCGCGAGCACGAACCCGACATGTTGCACGCGCACAGCGCCGTATCGGGCGTAGTCGCACGCCTGGCGGGCAGACTGTGCCGCAAGCCCGTGATCTACACAGTGCATGGCTTCGCTTTCAAACCCGAAGTACCCCGGGTACGCCGCACAGTGGCGTGGTGCTGTGAATGGTTGCTGGCGCGTTGGACGGAGCACATGGTGTGTGTATCGCAGCACGAGCGACAACTTGCCCGAGGTTTGCCGATTCGCGCTGACCGGCTGACCGTCGTACCCAATGCCATAGAAAACAATAGCCAACGCGCTCAGCCTGGGCTGGAACCCGTGCGCGTCGCCATGGTAGCCCGGCTGGCCGCACCCAAGCGCCCCGACCTGCTCCTGCATGCCCTGGTCCGGCTGCGCGATGGCCTGGGGCATGAGGTAGCCGCTAGCATCATTGGCGATGGCCCGGATCGCACGGCCTTGCAGGCGCTGGCATCCGGGTTGGGCTTATTTCAAGTGAGTTTTGTGGGCGACGTGGATGACGTGCCCCAGCGCCTCGCGCAGCACCACCTTTTCGTGTTGCTGTCTGACCACGAAGGTCTTCCCATCTCCGTGATCGAAGCCATGCGGGCGGGGCTGCCCGTCGTGGTCAGTCGGCTACCTGGGATGGCGGAATTGCTCCCCTCCGAACAATACGGATTCCTGGTGTCCAATGACGTGGAGGCCATCGCTCAAGCCATGGAGCGCCTAATCCGCAGCCCCGCGCTGCGCGAGCAAATGGGCCGAATGGCCCGCCGCCATTACGAAGAACATCATGCCCCGGAACGCATGGCGTCGGCCATACTCGCCATCTACACCCAAGTCCGTGCATGACCCAGCCTGTTGTCACCTCCCGACCCTGCGCCGAACCCGACCCGGCACGGCGTGATGGCGCGCTGTTGTGGTGGAGCCTGCTCGGCCTGTTGCCTCAAGCGCTGGGTTACGCCATAGCGCACAAGATGCAACACGCAGGCTGGGTCACACCGCTGTTCCCCGCCACCGTGCTGTGGTGTGCGGTGTCCTACCTGTTGGCAACACGCTGGCTGCACCAGGGTGCCCATCTACCGCCGCGGGAGCAGGGTGGCTTTTTGCTGGTGGTGATCACGGTGGCCTTTCTGCTCACCCCGTTGGGCTTTGCACTGCTGCAAGCGCCCTATTCGCGCGGCGCCGTATTGATGGCCTACATGCTGGCCTTGGCTTGGCTGCTGTGCGGGCATGCGCTGTGGGGGACCCGTCGTACGCTGCACCTGGCCTACGTGGATGCCGACTTACCCTACGTCCTGCGCCAAATGCTGCGCCCGCAGGAGCAAGGCGATGACCGACTGCGCCTGACCAGCTGGGTGGCCGGACTACCAGCGCGAAAACAGCGCGTAGCCGTGGACGGTGTGGTGCTAGACCGGCTGGCTGATCCCGACCCGCAACGCCAACAATGGATCAGCGAGCTCAAACTCCAGCGCATCCCTCTCTACAGCGCAGAAGCGGCAGCGGAAATGCTGTCGGGCCGCAAAATCACCGGGACGCTGGGCGAGCAAGATCTATGGCAACTGACCAATTACCCTGCTTACGACATCGCCAAGCGCATGCTGGACTTGGGCCTGACCCTCATCACGATGCCGCTATGGGTTCCGCTGTGTATGGCCACGGGGCTGGCAGTGAAGTTAGATTCACCCGGCCCCATGTTGTACTCGCAGCAGCGCATGGGTCGCCACGGACGCAGCTTCCGCATATGGAAGCTGCGCAGCATGCGTCACGAGCCTGCCAGCCACATCGTTCAGTTCGCCAAACAGCAGGACGACCGTATCACGTCAGTTGGCCGCTTCATCCGCCGCACGCGGCTCGATGAACTACCCCAGCTCTGGAACGTACTGCGCGGAGAAATGAGCCTCATCGGCCCGCGTCCCGAGCAGGCAGAGTTCGCGCACCACTTTGCCGCAGCCATGCCCGCCTACCCCTACCGCCACTTGATGCGCCCCGGTCTCACGGGCTGGGCGCAGGTGCAGCATGGCTATACCGATAGCGCCGAGCAGACCGCTATCAAGCTGAGCTATGACCTGTATTACGTGACGCACTGCTCCATGGCTCTGGATCTGCTCATTGCCTACAAGACGGTGCGCACGGTGCTCACAGGTTTCGGAGCGCGCTAGTTGTCAACGTGCCTTCACTCGCGCAACCAGCACATCCGCCCACAACGGCCTGCGCACTGCCAGCCGATGCAACAGGCGCCCCTTCATCGTCCCCGGCGCCGCCACCTGGCAGCTGTGCAGTTCGGCGCCCACTAGCCCTGCATCCGCCAGCACCTTCAGTAGTGTGAAGGGTGAAAACCACGCCCGATGGTCGGTGTTGACATGCTCCACCCCGCACACGCCGTGAAGCGCATTGCGCAGGGACAACGCATTGGGCACACTGACGACGAACTCTGCCTCTGGCAGGCACTGCGCCAGCCGACGCAGGAACGCGGCGGGGTCAGGCAGGTGCTCAATTACATCAGGCACCAGCACCATGTCGGGCGCACACCGGGCCAGCACCTGCGGGGCCTCGTGAGCGAACACGTCGAGCTGCTGCACGTGGTCAAAACCCAGGCTGCGCGCCGTGTCCACAGCGGTGGCGTTGATGTCGATACCATGGCAGATCCGTGCGCTGCGGCTGAGAAGCGCGTGCAACCAACTGCCGTCGGAGGCGCGGCGTGCAATCAGCGGTGCATGGTCGGCAAAGCCCACATGCAGCACGCACTGCTGCGCGGCCCAGCCGGCCAGCAAATCACCGCGTGGCTGGGCATGTCCGATAATCCCCGGCCTGAAAGGCAAATCGTCGCTGAAAGCCTCGCCCAGCAAATAGGTTTCAATGTGTGGCATCGTGCGATTATTGGCGCGCCCTCCACCAGAATGCACACGCGCTACATCCTGCTGTTGCAAGAAGACATGGCCGTTGGCGGTATTCACACCGCCACACAGGCGCTGGCGAATGCACTGCGGTGCGCAGGCCAGATACCGGTCGCCTTGGCTCTGCGCAATACGCGCATCGGAGCGCTTCTGCGTGCCGTTTGGCGGGCCGACATCATCGTAGCCACGAACGGCTTTCTACCGTCCTATGCAGCCTGGCTGCTGGGCATGCTGCTGCGCCGGCCCGTGGTGGCATGGCTTCACGGCCCCACGCAGGAGGTGCTGGAGCACGCCCATGCCAGTGCTGCCAAACGCGCCTGGCTGCGCTGGCTGTATCGCCGACTACGCTGGGTGGTGTTCGTCTCAGCCCACACACGCGACTCGTTCCTTGAATTCACGGGCGGTGCAGCGGCAGGGCAACGCCTGGAGGTGATTCCTAACGCCCATCCTGATTGGCAGCCCGCGCCAATGGGCGCGTCACCGCAATACCTGGGTTTCGTGGGTAGGCTTGCGCCGGAGAAGCAGCCCGAATTGCTGGTGCAGATGCTGCGCTTGCTGCCGACTACTTATCGGCTTTGCATGGTAGGCGATGGCCCTTCACAACCGGCGCTGTGTGCAGCCGGTGCTGACCTGCAGCAAGTCGGCCGGCTGGAGTTGCGCCCTTTTCACCTCGTACAGGCCACGGTGTACGCCCCATGGCAAGTTACCGTGCTCGCATCGCTCTACGAAGGCTGCCCCATGGCAGCGCTGGAATCGCTGGCCGCTGGCAGGCCCTGCGTAGGCCTGCCTATCCCCGCGCTGCGCGAAATGTTGGGGCCAGACATGCCCTATGCGCTGGCCCACGACTGCAGCGCGGCTGCGCTCGCTCGCGCCGTGCAAACCGTGTGCGCCATGCCACCCGAACAACTGGCGCACGACATGGCCCAGGTGCTGCGCCGCTACAGTCCTGAGCGCTTTTCGCATAACTGGCAACGCGTGCTGCAGGAGGCGGCGTGCTGATCCACTTCATTCACCCCGGCAGCGCTTACCTGCCCGAACTGGCGGCATATGGCGACTTCCTTGCGGCGCTGGGGCACAGCGCGCAGGTGCATTCCCGCCCTGCGAGCGTGCCTGCAGATGCGGTCATCTGCTGGTGGATGTGCGGCCGCGTGCCGCACGACGCGGCGCGGCGGCTCAGCCATGCCTTTCACATCCATGAATACGCATCGGCTTCAGTGCCGCCCTGGCCCAAGGTCAAGGACCGGGCCAAGCGCGCCCTGCAGCCCGTGCCGCAGTACCGCCTTTTCCAGAATACCTGGGTGCGCGATCGGCTGGGATTTTCCGACGGCGTGCCGTACGAGTTCCGTGACATGGGCGTGGAGCCATCCTTTCTTGCCACGTGTGCGAGACGGGCTGCGCCCGAGTTCGACGGAGTCTATCTGGGGGACATGCAACGCCTGCGGCAGTTTGTGCCACTCTTGACCGCATTACAACAGGCAGGCCAGCGCACTCTGCTGATTGGCGAGCCGCCTGTCGATCTGCGTAAAACACTGCACACCTTGGGGCACGTCACGGGTCGCGTTCCGCACGGTCAGGTACCCACCCTGCTGCGCCGCGCGCGCTACGGACTGAACCTGGTTCCTGACCAATTGCCGTACAGCCAACAGACGTCCACCAAACTCATCGAATACTGCGCGGCAGGTTTGCCAGTGGTCAGCACCGACTACGACTGGGTGCGGGCCTTCGAAGCGCAGCACGGAGCGCGCTTTGCCTACCTGCCCATACCAGACATGGCTGGCTGCGTGGTGCCTGATGTATCCACACTGGCATGGCCGCGCGTACTTGAACGACTGGCACTCTGGCGCCGCCTGGGGCTGTGCCCGTGAACCGCACCTCGCTGCTGATGGCCGGAGCCAGTCTGATCGCGCTGATCGCACAAGCGCTCATGGGTGCGGCCATGCTCCACTTCTTCACGCCCACGGCGGCAGGCCACTTCGCCGTCGTAGCACAAGTGGCGTTTTTCTGGGTCACGCTGGCACTGGCACAAAGCCCACTTCAGTTCCTTGCCGACGCACACCTGCCCCCACAGCGGGCGCTTCGTGCTGCTCTGCGCGCCAGCCTGTTGCGCTGGATACTGCTGCTGCCCCTGGTGGCCGCAGCCCTATGGTGGTCGAGTCCCGTCCTCCCTTTGACCACCGTGGTGGCCTGGGCCGGGCTGCTAGCGCTGTTGCAAATGGGCTGGTACCTGGCCCAGCCCTGGGTATTGCGCACGGCATCACCGATGTCCGCCGCCTGCGTACGCACAGCCCCCCCCTTGCTGGCGCTGGCGCTGGCCGCCGGGCTGGGTATGCGTGGAAACGCTGACAACGCCACCGGCCTACTGGCCGCGGCGGCGTGCGGCTATGCAGTGGGGGCGCTCTGGTTGCTTCACGGTAGCCGCACCGACCATCCACCTCAATCCGCAGCAAGGCAATCCGACGGCCGCAGCGCTCTCTTGCGCATGGCGCACGCGGTAATGGATGCCGTGGCCGGCGTAGCTCTGGTGTTGGCCTGGCAGCGGCAGCATGGCACGGCGGACGCCAGCTATCTGGCAGTGCTGCTACGGCTGTTCGGCTTAATGCCCGCCATCGTGCACGCGGCTTGGTCACAAGTGCTGCTGGCACAAGCGCGGCCCTCACGCTTGAAGTCGCTGGGCGTAGGGATGGGAGCTGCCCTGGTCACAGGGCTGATCGGTCTGGGGAGCGCCGCCGTACTGCAGACCACACTGCTGGCGCCTACATGGCAGGGCCTGCTGCCCTATATACTGCCCATCATGCTGTGGCAGGGTAGCGCATGCATCTTCGCGGCACTGAGCCATCGGCCCTTCCAGCAGGGACTGGCGCGCCGCTACTCATTGCTGACCATAGGTTTCAATATCATGCAGATAATGGTGCTGCTCGCCCCCATGGGTTGGACGCCGCAGGTGCACCTGTGGTGGCTCGCCGGCCTTTGCACCGCTGGGCTGCTGATGCTGTCGGCCTGGATGGCAAAATAGAGGGCTTCTGCCCAAGTTCCAGCCAGCACTCCGCCATGTCCACTGAAGCCACTCCTGCACCAGCCCCCCAGGACGAAAACCAACTCATCGCCGAACGCCGTGAAAAGCTCAAGGCTCTGCGCGAGAACCAGGCCCAGGGTCAAGGCGTGGCATTTCCCAACGACTACAAGCCCCAGCACCATGCCGCAGTGCTGCAGCAGCAGTACGGCACATTGGATGGAGAAGCGCTCGAAGCCCAGGCGATCACGGTGAGCGTGGCCGGCCGCATGATGCTCAAGCGCGTCATGGGCAAGGCCAGCTTCGCGACCCTGCAGGATGGATCGCTGGGTGACACCGGCGGGCGCATCCAGCTCTACGTGACACGCGACGCCATTGGCGAGGAAGCCTATTCCGACTTCAAGCGCTGGGACCTCGGTGACATCCTGGGTGCCGAAGGCACGCTGATGAAGACCAAGACCGGCGAGCTATCGGTCAAGGTGTCGCGCCTGCGCCTGCTCACCAAGAGCCTGCGCCCCATGCCCGACAAGTTCCACGGTGTGGCCGACCAGGAGGTCAAGTACCGCCAGCGCTACGTGGACCTGATGACCGACGAGGCCGCGCGCCGGCGCTTCGTCGCGCGCAGCAAGGCTGTGGGCAGCATCCGCTCTTTCATGATGGAGCACGGCTTCCTGGAGGTGGAAACGCCCATGCTGCACCCCATTCCCGGCGGCGCCAACGCCAAGCCCTTCGTCACCCACCACAATGCGTTGGAGCAGGAGATGTTCCTGCGCATCGCGCCCGAGCTGTACCTCAAGCGCCTGATCGTCGGCGGCTTCGAGCGCGTGTTCGAGATCAACCGCAACTTCCGCAACGAAGGCATCTCGGTGCGCCACAACCCCGAGTTCACGATGATGGAGTTTTATGCGGCCTACTGGAACTACCGCGATCTGATGGATTTCACCGAGGCGCTGGTGCGCGATGCCGCACTCAAGGCCACGGGCACGCTGCAGCTCACCTACGGTGGCCGCGCGGTGGATCTGGCCCAGCCCTTCCAGCGCCTCACGATCCGCGAGGCCATCTACCAGCACACCGAGGCCGGCGCACATGTGGACGATGCCGCCTGGCTCATCAGCGCGCTCAAGAAACTGGGCATGACCGAGGAGAAGGACCGCCTGTCCACCCGGACCCTCGCCAGCCTGCAGGTGCTCTACTTCGAGGAAGAGGTGGAGGACAAGCTCTGGCAGCCGACCTTCATCATGGAGCACCCGACCGAGATCAGCCCTCTGGCGCGCGCCAACGACCTGCGCCCCGAGGTGACGGAGCGCTTCGAGCTCTACATCACCGGCCGCGAGTTCGGCAATGGCTTCTCGGAGCTGAACGACGCCGAAGACCAGGCCGCCCGCTTTCATGCGCAGGTGGCTGCCAAGGACGCGGGCGATGACGAGGCCATGTTCTTCGACCACGACTTCGTACGTGCGCTGGAATACGGCATGCCGCCCACAGGTGGTTGCGGCATCGGCATCGACCGGCTGATGATGCTGCTCACCGACAGCCCGAGCATCCGTGACGTGATCCTGTTCCCGGCCCTGCGGCGCGAGCACTGACCCGTGGGCATGCGTGGCCGCACGTGGCCACGCTGACATCCCGCCGCACCAGCGGCCTCCACTGCGCCACCTCATGAGCCCTCCTGCCAGCGCCAACGCATTTCCGCAGTTCCTGCTTGAGCCCTTCAGCGTGCTGCTGGTGGAGGACCAGGCGTCCGTGCGCGCCACACTGGCAGGCGAGCTGCGCCATGTGGGGGTGTCGGAAGTACTGGAGGCCGCCTCGGCCGACGCGGCGCTACAGCTGTTCAAGCTGCGGCGTCCCGACCTGGTGCTGCTGGACATACGCCTTCCTGGCGGCAACGACGGCTACTGGGTGGCCCAGCGCATGCGCGAGGCAGAACCCGGCGGCTGGACGCCCATCATCTTCCTCTCGGGGCTGGATGGCGACCTGGATGTGTGGCGCGGCATCGAAGCCGGCGGAGATGACTACCTCGTCAAGCCCGTCAAGCCGATCGTTCTGGCCGCCAAGCTGCGCGCCATGCGCCGGCTGCGCGACATGCGCAGGCGCCTCGTGGAACTGACCGAAGAGCTGCACGTGGCCAACCAGCACCTCAACGAGATGGTGGAGATGGACCCGCTCACGGGGCTGGTCAACCGCCGCGGCTTCGACCGCATCCTGCACAGCGAGATCCTCGCCGCGCGGCGCGACGGAGTGCCGCTCACGCTGATGCTGTGCGACCTGGACCATTTCAAGAGATACAACGACACCCTGGGCCATGTGCAGGGCGATGCCTGCCTGAAGGAGGTCGGCCGCGTGCTGCACGACGTCTGCATGCGCCCGCGCGACGTGGCCTCGCGCTATGGCGGCGAAGAATTTGCACTCATCCTGCCCAACACGCCGCGCTCGGGCGCCATGACGTTCGCGCGCGCGCTGGGCAAGCTGTTGAAGGCCCGCGCCATCGCCCATCCGGGCTCGCCCAACGGCGAAACGCTCACGCTGTCGGGTGGCATTACCACGTGCGTGCCCGACGACGGTACCAGCGCCGAGACCATGCTCATGCGCGCCGACGAGGCCCTGTATGCCGCCAAGGCCCAGGGCCGGGACCGCTTCTTCAGCTTCGAGATGCAGATGGACACCATCGAGCAGCGGCAGATTTGAGCCGCGCCAGCGCTTGCCCACCCGTTCATTGCCCATGACATGCTGCCGCGACTGAAAACCGCCCTCCCCGTCTGGATGCACGACTGGCTCGACATCATCGTGCCCGGTGTGCAGATTGTGCTCATCGTCCTGGCCGCGCTGCTGCTGCAGCGCCTGCTGCTGCGCATCATCATGCGGGCCAGCGACCACTACCAGTTCCCGCACGAACTGCTCACACCCATCAACGCCGTGGTGCGCTGGCTCATCCTGGGCAGCGCCGGCCTGCTGGTGCTGGAGCGCCTGGGGGTGTCAGCGGCCGTGCTGTGGACGGCCTTCACCGGCTTCGCCACAGTGGGCGCGGTGGCGTTCTTCGCGGCATGGAGCGTGCTGTCCAATCTGTTTTGCGCCTTTCTGATCTTCACCGTCGGCCCGTTCCGCGTGGGAGACCACATCGAACTGCTGGACACCGCCGACAAGCCCGGCGCCCTGGGCCGCGTGATGGACATCAACTTGCTTTACACCACGCTGGAGGACGCCACCGCCCCCGAGCCTGGCACGCTGCTGCAGATTCCCAACACACTGATCTTCCAGCGCGTGGTGCGCCGCTGGCGTGCCGGCACGCCGGTGCCGGAGTCACGGCTACATCCTGCTCCGGATTCCGCCGCCTGCGCCGCCACCGCTCGCGAGCCCGCCAGCACGCCCGCGCCCAAGCCGGCGAGCTTTCCTTGATGGCCCAAGTACATCGACGGAGTTGATGCTCATCAAAATATAGCTGTCCGCGCTTGATGGGCGGGCGCTGCAGGCCTTTTTGACATATATTCGGGCACCCCACGGCCGCACAGCGCGGTCACTGCGCCCCGGGTGACGGGCAAAACCCTATCGCCCCCGCGCATGTCAGTCCGCCGTAAGCCCCGCGGACAACGCTGCCCGTCTTTCGGCAACAGCCCTAGCAAAAACCTTCCGGCAGGGCCACCCCCGGTTACCCTGTTGCCAACGCCACACGTCCCGTTAATCTTTGCGGCCTACGTCTCAGGCCCCCACTGGGGCCTGTTGATTTTTCAGACCGCTTTACCCAAAGTTGAAAGAGTCCTATGAGCATTCCGTTCCGCATGCACACCGTCGTTGCCGCACTGGGTCTGGCCGGTGCCGCTTTGTTCTCCACCGCGCATGCGCAAGTCAAGATCGCCATGGTGATGCCCACCACTGGCCCGCTGACGCAGTACGGTGACATGGTCAAGTGCGTATTCCACGCGATGGCGGACACGATTCCATGCTGATGGCGG
>NZ_JSYI01000084.1:2500-5641 GCF_001023515.1 Diaphorobacter sp. J5-51
ATAGGGTCAAGTGACTAAGAGCATGTGGTGGATGCCTTGGCGATGATAGGCGACGAAAGACGTGATAGCCTGCGATAAGCTTCGGGGAGCTGGCAAATAAGCTTTGATCCGGAGATTTCTGAATGGGGAAACCTACCCGCAAGGGTATCGCTGACTGAATACATAGGTCAGCGAGGCGAACCGGGTGAACTGAAACATCTCAGTAGCTCGAGGAAAAGACATCAACCGAGATTCCGAAAGTAGTGGCGAGCGAAATCGGAGGAGCCTTCTAGTGATAGCACGACTGTTAGCAAAGCGGCATGGAAAGGCCGGCCATAGTGGGTGATAGCCCCGTATGCGAAAACAGACGTGTGGTACTAAGCTAGAGAAAAGTAGGGCGGGGCACGAGAAACCCTGTCTGAACATGGGGGGACCATCCTCCAAGGCTAAATACTCATCATCGACCGATAGTGAACCAGTACCGTGAGGGAAAGGCGAAAAGAACCCCGGGAGGGGAGTGAAATAGATCCTGAAACCGCATGCTTACAAAAAGTCGGAGCCCTTAGGGGTGACGGCGTACCTTTTGTATAATGGGTCAGCGACTTACATTCAGTGGCGAGCTTAACCGAATAGGGGAGGCGTAGAGAAATCGAGTCCGAACAGGGCGTTCAGTCGCTGGGTGTAGACCCGAAACCAAGTGATCTATCCATGGCCAGGATGAAGGTGCCGTAACAGGTACTGGAGGTCCGAACCGACTAGTGTTGCAAAACTAGCGGATGAGCTGTGGATAGGGGTGAAAGGCTAAACAAACTTGGAAATAGCTGGTTCTCTCCGAAAACTATTTAGGTAGTGCCTCAAGTATTACCTGCGGGGGTAGAGCACTGTTTTGGCTAGGGGGTCATGGCGACTTACCAAACCAAGGCAAACTCCGAATACTGCAGAGTACAGCTTGGGAGACAGAGCACCGGGTGCTAACGTCCGGACTCAAGAGGGAAACAACCCAGACCGCCAGCTAAGGTCCCTAAAATTGGCTAAGTGGGAAACGAAGTGGGAAGGCTAAAACAGTCAGGATGTTGGCTTAGAAGCAGCCATCATTTAAAGAAAGCGTAATAGCTCACTGATCGAGTCGTCCTGCGCGGAAGATGTAACGGGGCTAAGCCAGTTACCGAAGCTGCGGATGTGCAATTTATTGCACGTGGTAGGAGAGCGTTCTGTAAGCCTGTGAAGGTGTCTGGTAACGGATGCTGGAGGTATCAGAAGTGCGAATGCTGACATGAGTAGCGTTAAAGCGGGTGAAAAGCCCGCTCGCCGTAAGCGCAAGGTTTCCTACGCAACGTTCATCGGCGTAGGGTGAGTCGGCCCCTAAGGCGAGGCAGAGATGCGTAGCTGATGGGAAACAGGTCAATATTCCTGTACCGATCAATAGTGCGATGTGGGGACGGAGAAGGTTAGCTCAGCCAACTGTTGGATATGTTGGTTCAAGCCTGTAGTCGTGCCTGGTAGGCAAATCCGCCGGGCTTAGATGAGGGGTGATAACGAGTCTGCTTGCAGACGAAGTGAGTGATACCCTGCTTCCAGGAAAAGCCACTAAGCTTCAGCTATTGACGACCGTACCGCAAACCGACACTGGTGCGCGAGATGAGTATTCTAAGGCGCTTGAGAGAACTCAGGAGAAGGAACTCGGCAAATTGATACCGTAACTTCGGGAGAAGGTATGCCGCAAGTAGGTGAACTTGTACAAAGGAAGCCCAAAGCGGTTGCAAAAAATCGGTGGCTGCGACTGTTTAATAAAAACACAGCACTCTGCAAACACGAAAGTGGACGTATAGGGTGTGACGCCTGCCCGGTGCTGGAAGATTAAATGATGGGGTGCAAGCTCTTGATTGAAGTCCCAGTAAACGGCGGCCGTAACTATAACGGTCCTAAGGTAGCGAAATTCCTTGTCGGGTAAGTTCCGACCTGCACGAATGGCGTAACGATGGCCACACTGTCTCCTCCTGAGACTCAGCGAAGTTGAAATGTTTGTGATGATGCAATCTCCCCGCGGAAAGACGGAAAGACCCCATGAACCTTTACTGTAGCTTTGTATTGGACTTTGAACGGATCTGTGTAGGATAGGTGGGAGGCTTTGAAGTGAGGTCGCTAGATCTCATGGAGCCAACGTTGAAATACCACCCTGGTGCGTTTGAGGTTCTAACCTAGGTCCATTAGCTGGATCGGGGACAGTGCATGGTAGGCAGTTTGACTGGGGCGGTCTCCTCCCAAAGCGTAACGGAGGAGTTCGAAGGTACGCTAGTTACGGTCGGACATCGTGACGATAGTGCAATGGCATAAGCGTGCTTAACTGCGAGACTGACAAGTCGAGCAGATGCGAAAGCAGGACATAGTGATCCGGTGGTTCTGTATGGAAGGGCCATCGCTCAACGGATAAAAGGTACTCTGGGGATAACAGGCTGATACCGCCCAAGAGTTCATATCGACGGCGGTGTTTGGCACCTCGATGTCGGCTCATCTCATCCTGGGGCTGTAGTCGGTCCCAAGGGTATGGCTGTTCGCCATTTAAAGAGGTACGTGAGCTGGGTTTAAAACGTCGTGAGACAGTTTGGTCCCTATCTTCCGTGGGCGCTGCAGATTTGAGGAAGCCTGCTCCTAGTACGAGAGGACCGGAGTGGACACACCTCTGGTGTATCGGTTGTCACGCCAGTGGCATTGCCGAGTAGCTAAGTGTGGAAGAGATAACCGCTGAAAGCATCTAAGCGGGAAACTCGTTTCAAGATGAGATCTGCCGGGGCCTTGAGCCCCCTGAAGGGTCGTTGTAGACCACGACGTTGATAGGCTGGGTGTGGAAGTGCAGCAATGCATTAAGCTAACCAGTACTAATTGCCCGTGCGGCTTGACCCTATAACTTTGACTGCCAATCGCAGCTCAAGACTGTTATGCCAAGTACGCAATCAAATCCACGCTGATTCACAGACTCTATGAATTCGCTGTGCAGTCCTCACTGCTCAGCAACCCTTTATGCCTGATGACCATAGCAAGTTGGTCCCACTCCTTCCCATCCCGAACAGGACAGTGAAACGACTTCGCGCCGATGATAGTGCGGGTTCCCGTGTGAAAGTAGGTCATCGTCAGGCTCTTACAGCCCAAACCGCCCTCCCACTA